>JAPOYW010000558.1:0-2711 GCA_026706425.1 Gammaproteobacteria bacterium | reverse complement strand
AAGCGTCTGGCCATCGTCTCGATGCTCGACGATATCTGCTTCAAGGAGTCGGCGCAGCCGCGCAACGCCGCGTGGGAGGTGAACTGATCGCGTGTCTTGTCGGGCAGATGATGGGCCTCGTCGAGGATGAAGATGGTTTCCGAGGGATTCGGCAGCACGACACCTCCGCCGATGCGCAGGTCGGTCAGCACGAGGTCGTGGTTGGCGACGACGACGTCCGCGTCGGCGACATCGGCACGGGCACGGAACACCGGGCATTGGTGGTAGTACTGGCAGCGTCGACCGTGACAACCGGCGCGGTCGTTGGTGACGGGCGTCCAGGCCTTCGGAGACACACCGTCCGCCCAATTGTCGAGGTCGCCGTCCCAGGTTCCGGTGTCGAACGCCGTCTCGAGCCGGCGGTAGATCTCCAGATGTTCGGCTTCCGGGGGGCCGAACAGGCGGTCGCGCTCCGGATCGTAGGCAAGCCGGTCGTCGAGGCGCTTGAGGCAGACGTACCGACTGCGTCCCTTGGCAATCGTGTAGCTGAAGTCGAGGTCGGCATGGGACTTGAGATCGGGCAGGTCCCGAAGCGCCACCTGTTCCTGCAGGGCCACGGTCGCGGTCGAAATGACCACACGCTTGTCCTGGGCCTTGGCGATGGGGATGGCGGCGAGGCAGTAGGCCACCGTCTTTCCGGTACCCGTGCCGGCCTCCACGACGCACAGCCGATCATCCTCGGTCAGGCCCCGGGCGATGTCGGCGATCATCTGCCGCTGACCGCGGCGAGCCTTGAATCCGCGGCGGCCGAGCCAGGTCGAATAGGCTTTCTGGATCGTCGCCTTCAACTCGTCGGTCAAACCTGTCGCGGGTGCGTCTGGCAAATCCGCCTCGCCCACTCAAACGGCACCGAAACAGTAACCCAATTGACGTCGGCGCGTCGCAATTTGACCTCCATTGGCGTCGATGTCGCACATCCAGTCGGAAGGTTTTCCTACATCGCCGAGATCGACCCGCACGCCGGTATCGGCGGACTGCTACACTGCCGGGATGAACAGAATGTTCGCCTTTTTCTTCCTTGCGCTGCTGGCGATTCCGGTGAGTGGCGAGGAGCCCTCAGCGGGGGTGCGCGAGGGGCTTGCCCCTCACAAGGAAGGGATCGCGCCGGGCTTCTCGATGGCCGTCTACACCGACGAGGTGCCGAACGCCCGCCAGATGGTTGAGACGGAGTCAGGGATTCTATTCGTGGGGACCCGACGGGCCGGTCGGGTGTATGCCGTGGTTCCCTCGCCCGAGGGCTCCCCGGAGGTCGTTACTTTCGATACGGGCCTCACGATGCCGAGCGGGTTGGCGTTGTTGGGCGACGACCTATACGTCGCGGCGCTCGACCGTGTCCTCCGCTATCCCCGAATCGAGACCAACTTCCGGGGATCGCCAGAGCCCGAAATCGTTACCGACGCCCTACCGGACAAGTATCACCACGGCTGGAAGTACCTGTCCGTGGGACCGGACGGACACCTCTACGTACCCGTCGGTGCGCCCTGCAATGTCTGCGACGAGCCGGATGAACGCTTCGCCAGCATCCTGCGCATGGATCCCCGCACGGGCGAGACTACGGTGTACGCCCACGGCGTGCGCAATTCCGTCGGCATGGCATGGCACCCCGAGACCAATCAACTGTGGTTCACGGACAACGGACGCGACATGATGGGGGACGACATCCCGCCGGAGGAGGTCAACCGCGTCACCGAACCCGGTGCCCATTACGGTTTCCCCCACATCCACGGTACCGCGATCCGCGACCCCCTATACGGCAAGGGCCACGATCCCGCCGACTACGTCGCGCCAGAGGTCGAGATACAGGCCCACGCGGCGGCGATCGGCATGGATTTCTACACCGGCGACGAGTTCGGGCCCGACTACGCGAACGCGCTGTTCATCGCCGAACACGGCTCCTGGAACCGTTCCTCCAAGGTGGGCTACCGGGTCAGCGTCGTGCAGTTCGTGGACGACAAACCCGTTTATTCGCCTTTCGTCGACGTCTGGCTCGAGGGGCAGAGGGCCTCCGGGCGTCCCGCCGACGTCTTGGCGGCACGAGACGGAAGTTTGCTGGTCTCCGACGACCAAGGCGGCCGGATCTACCGTGTTATGCGCGACGCGGAATAGAGGCGGTTGCTATCCGAACCACCAACGGCGGCACCTACGCCAAACGGCACCTGCGCTAACGTTCGTTTCTGAACAAGAACTTAGGTACTCTTCTTGCAGTGTTTCGCAGTCTTTCTGACCTTACGTTTGGCACTCCACCAATCGCCTCCTTGTCGGTGCCCGTAGTCGCCCGACACGTGATGCGCAATCTCATGGGTTAGTGAATCCCATAGTCGCGTGGGGTTGTTGCCGACCTCGCCTGGCTTGACTTGCGTTATGTAACCGAAGTAAGTCACGCCACCCACTGTCGCTTGCAGCAGCTCCGCGCACCCGTCGGATAGCCCACCGCGGTAACTCCCGGCCGAGCAACTGAGTTTATTTGTTACTTGGACGATGTGTTGGCCGTTGCCCGCGAGCCCCACTCGCAATAGTGGGGCGGTACCGAAGTCCGCATAGAGCTCTGAACGCCGCAATCGTTAGTCTCTTCATGTCTCCCGACCCTTTTTGCCCCAGACCGAGTCTCTCGACATCCGGCCCAACATAATCCTCCAGTAATCCCAAAACCACCGCTTCAGGCTCACTTCTCG
>JAPOYW010000474.1 GCA_026706425.1 Gammaproteobacteria bacterium | reverse complement strand
GCGTAGGCGGTGCATTGTGACCATATGTCACGCCAAATCCGAGACGGCACACTAGTACTTGCCGGCGCTGACCCACAGCTCCAGCAGGGCGTCCTTGTCGGCTTCGGAGAGGGTGTCGAAGTTCTTCTTCATCTTGTCGGCCATGCGCCGTTCGCCGCTGGTGAAGTTGCGTAGCTCCCGGGCGAGGTAGTCCCGCCACTGCCCGGCGAGCAAGGCGTGGTCGGCGTCGGCTACGCTGCCGCCCTTGGGATGGCACTTGCCGCATTTTCGCGAATGGATCGCGGCGCCCCGGCGGGCAAGTTCGGCGTCGAATGGCTGGGGGTGGGGGCGCCACTCCTGTTCGGAGTAGTAGAAGGCGACGGCTTCGATCTCTTCGACCGACAAGGCATCGGTCACCTGCTGCATGTCGTTCTCGGATCCATCGTCGAGGGTGACGGTCCGCGCCTTGCGGAACCCGTGCCGGTAGGTGTCCAACAGGTCGATGATGGCGTACTCCGAGAAGCCGCCGATGGAGGGGATGCCCCGGGTCTCGCTACGGCCGAACTCGCCGTGGCAGCCGGCACAGAGCCGGTCGGCGATTTGCTCGCCCGTCTCTGCGTAGAGGCCGGACGCCAGGCAGGTGGCGACGATCAGCGTCAGGCGGGCGTAGAGTCGATCGGCCATGGAAGGCGCTAGCCGAAGAACGCGAAGTCTTCGGTGTTGTTGAACGGGAAGCGCAACGCACCGGGGGTTTGCTCGATCCCGAGATACCGGCGTAGCGCCTTGTGGACGTGCTTGGGGTAGATGATCGAGCCGCTCCGGTCGTCCCGTTCAAGGGTGGCCGGGTTGATCCGGTGGGCGAAATGACGTTCGTCCGTCGAGCCCACCGCGCGGTTGGTCCAGGGCTGGTTCTTCTCCATGACGACGTAGCTGCCGATGGGCCAGTGGTCCTTGCCGCTCTTCGCGTTGTAGGCGTTGGTGCGGCCGAAGTCCGAGCCCATCACGACCACGAGCCGATCGGCGATGCCGTGCTCCTCGGCGTAGTCCCAAAGGAAATCCACCGCGCCGGTCAGGTTGCCGAGCAGCCAGCCGTGGTCGCGGTCGTGGTAGGCGTGGGTGTCGAAGCCGCCGAGCCAGAGGTCGGCGCTGACTGCGACGCCGGTCTTGAAAGCCAGCACGGTGAGCTGAGCCTGGCGCTTGAGGTCGCTGTGGTAGTTGTAGTTCGCCCCCTGGTAGCGCTCCGGTTGCTCCAGTTCGTCGTTGGACGGGAGGGCTGCGGCGTAGGCAGCCAAGCCGTCGGCAGCGGCGAAGGCCGAGGCGTGGAACTCGCGATTGCGCGCTTCCCCGGGCAGCAGGTCGGCGGCGTTGCCGAGCCGTCGAGCCGAGGCGGCGCGCCGGGCCTCCAGGGCAGCCCAGTCCGCGTCGCTGAAATAGCGTGCTTCGGCGTTCCAATGCGGGATGTGCGGCGTCGCGATGTTGCGCAGGAGGTCGGGATTGTTCATGCGCGTGAACCGGGCGACCCCTCCCGTCTCGGAGTACCCGCCGAAGCTCAGATAGGGGACGGAGAGATCCGGCGCATAGTGGCCGGCCAGCAGCGCGGTGGCCGTCGGGTAGCCCTCGGACGTGCGTCCGCTCCAGTTGTGAACGACGCCCACGGTATGGGAGTTGGTCTGCGCGTCGACGCCGTTGATGACCAGGATGCGCTGGTAGTACTTCTCGAAGAACGCCTCGTTGGCCGCGAAAGGCGCGTAGCGGATGTTGCCGGCCTCCCGGATCTCCGCGGTTTCCGCCCAATTGTTGATGATCGGCTCGCCGGAGACGTTGTCCTTGGGATCGCAGAAGCTCGTCGGGTCCCAGCCGCCGTTTGCCTGCACGAACACGTACAGCTTGCCGGCGTGATGGGCGGCGTTGGCCAACGGCAAACGGAAACCACCCATGGCCGCCGCGCCGGCCGCTCCGAGCAAGCCTTTCAGGATGGTTCGTCGCTTCATCACAGGTAGAGGTACCGGTAGTCCATCATGAGGTACGCCAGCACGACGCTCCAGCTCCTGGCGACGGCGGCGCTGTCGTACGGGGCCGCGTCGGTGTAGAGCATTGCGTTCCCCCGGTTCCAGTCCCAGGCGTAGTAGGTCCCCCAGTCCCGCTGGTGCAGGATCAACACGTCGTCGGCGATGCCGTCGAAATAGCGGATGTCGGAGCCCCAGTTGCAGGCCGTATCGAAGAACCAGTTGTTCCCGGTGTCGCGGCGCCGCTCCCACACCTCGACGAATAGTCGGTAGGCGTCCTCGACCTCTTCGGAATCGGCACTTGCTTCAACGCCGAGCAGCGTCTCGTGAAGCTCCGCGATCTTGTTGCGGATGGCCCGCGAGCCCGCAGAGGTTTCAGTATCCGACTCGATGGCGAAATCAAGGAACGGCAGCGCCTCGCCGGCCTGGTCCGCCCAGACGGTGACCTTCACCTCGTGCGCACCGCTCGCTGGTATGTCCAGGGGAATTCGTAGCTCGCAGGGACGCCACAGCACGCGGTGGTCGGGGTCGTCCGCCCCGTCGCTGCTCTCGCTGGAGCCGCAGCCTTCCTCCAGGTCCTCGAACTCCACTCGGCGAACGACGGTGCCGCTGGCGTCGACGACGGCGAGGGCGTCCAGGCGAACGTTGCGATCATCACCGGTTTCGCCGTCGTAGAAGTCGTTGGGGAACGACAACCACGCGGTATTCGTGCCTGCGGACAGATGGCCGGACAACACCAGCGTTTCCCGGTCATCGAAGGTGTCGGCCTCGATCGAGAACGACTCGCCCATTTCGGCGACCGGCGAGACGTTCTTGTGGACGCCCGCGAACAGGCGGCGGTTCTCTTCGGGCAGCAGGTAGAACTCGCGGAACACGATGGGGCAGCTCGACTCCGTGGCGTGGGTCCTTGCCACGCTGGCCATGACCGAGGTCAAGTCCCGGGAGCGGTCCGTGATGCCGTTCGAGTCAATGCCCCCGTAGAGCAGCTTGTATCCATGCACGTCGGCGAGAGTGTTGGTGTTCTGGCGGAACGGCCGGGCGCTGGGACGTTCCCAGCGTCCCCATTGGAAGCCCGTAATCGTGTCGGTCTTGTGGGCCAGTTCCTCGGGCGTCAGCAAGCGGCTGGCGCCGGCGTGGGCCAGGGCTTGGCGCTGGATCGCGGAGAGCTCGGCATCGGAGCCGTCGGCGCGGAACCAATCGGAGAGCGCGATCTCCACCAGCAGGTCCTTGAGGTTGTAGGCGTCTCCGCCGGCGAACCCGTCTCGAAAACCCGCCGCCAGGGAACGAACCTCGGCACCCTGGGCGGTGGCCGCGAGCAACATCGCGTCGAAGTCCGTGTCGTTCCTGTCCTGCGGCAGGTCGATCACCTCTTGGCCCATGATCGACGGCCACCAGAACTTCACGGTGGCCTCCGCGAAGCGCGGGTCTGCGGCGATCCCCCGGGCGAGCCACTGGAGGCTCGTACCGGAGTCGGGTGCCAGGCCGGCGCCGAAACCGGGTTCGCGCATATCGCGGTACCAGGTGTCGCCCTGGTGGTAGGGGGTGGCTGCGATTCGGAGCTTGGCCAGTTCGTCCCCGGCCTGGTCGGCCCAGGCGGTCACTTCGACGGCGTAGGTACCGCTGGCCGGAATATCCACGTCGACCCGTATCCCGCACCCGCTCAGGATCACCCAGTGGTCGGCGTCGCCGCCGTCTTCCGCCTCGACCGGACGGCCGCAGTCCTGGTTTGCCAGGGTCGCGAGGTTTGTCTCGAACACGGCATCGCCGCGGTCGTCGCGCAGGGCGAGGGTGTCCAGGCGCAGGTTGCGGTCGATACCGGTATCAGGCTCCCAGTAGTCGTTTGCGAAGGCGACGTAGAGCCGGCTGAGGCTGTCGAGCGCAACCGGGGCGGAGACGGTCTGCCGGTTTTCGAACGAGGCGGCTTCGATTTCGAGGTCTTCGCCGGCCGGGTTCTTGTAGAAGCCGTCCAGGGAGTCCATTCCCCCGGGTTCGTCGCGGTACAGCCCGATGTCGCCGTAGTTCTGGAAGGCCCCGGCCGCCGGGTCCATGACGCTGTGGCATACCGTGCAGTTGGCGTTGTGCATGGTCGGGTTGTTGGTATCGGCCAGTGCCACGGGGTCGGTGGTCCGCGACGCGGCGTTCTCGATGTCGACCCCTAGGAAGTGGTAGTAGGTCCATCGTGCCCTGGCCCGGTTGCGGTTGGTGGCGGTCGTCGGATAGCGCTTCAGGAACACCAGGGTGTCGAGGATGCCGGCGTGGGGGATTGCCGTCTTGCCGGAACCCCGGGAAAGAACCCGCAACCCGATGTCGGGCACGAATTCCGCACGATAGCCCGCTGCGCGCGTGTAGTAGTCCGAGATCCGCGTCCGGCGGAACTCGTGGACGTTGTCGGCGCCGAAGAGAGCGGACGCGCCGGTGTACGCCTCCGCAGCCAACCGATTCGCCATGACGTAGTCCGCCGTGAGTACCTCCGTGTAGGGCAGGTCGTTCTCCGCCACATGGGCGATCAACTCCAGCGGTGCCCGGGCCACCCCGTACTGGACAGCATTGTGCCAGTCGTTGAACGCGCGCCCTTGGCCGTCGTTGACGGCGTCAGCCCGAAGGCGGAAGTACTTGTTGTCGAAGTGGAAGAAGTAACCCCGGTTCTCCAGCGTGTTGTCGTCGGCGTACCGGTCGGTCAGCAGCCGGTCGTTCGCGGCGCGGAGCAGGAACTCGTGGAACCGGGGTCCCGTCATCAGGTTGCGGATTGCCTCGCGCAGTTCGATCGTGCCGGCATCCAGGGCTTCGTACTCCGCAGGGGTCGGCACGCGGCCAGCGAAGATGAGCGCCGTCCGACGCAGGGTCTTCCGGGCCGATGCCATGGCGATGTTGTCGAACAGCATCTCGGCGGCTGCCGAGACCGCTCGGGCCTCGCGCGTCACCAGATCGAGGAACCAGGCCACGTTGTCGAAGTCTTCGGAGTCGCTCGACACCTGCTCGCCGCCGCCGTGCCCGATGCCCTGGATCTTGTCGAGCAGGAGCGCGGCCCCGTCTTCCACCGTCGTGACGAAGGTCTTGATGGCTTCGAGGTTGCGCGCGCGGTGGTCCGAATTCGAGGTCGGCACGAACACCAGCCGCGTGGTCCCGGATGCGCCGCCCTCGACATGGCAGTTCACGCACTTCGACTCGAGCACCGGTCCCGCAAGGAGCACCTCGAACACCTCCGATGCCGTGGCCCCCGCTCCTCGGCCCGGTGCCGTGGACAGGTTCGTCAAGTGCCCCGTGGGACTTCGTAGCAGGCTCATGGCCATGATCGGCTCATCGGAGCGGACGTTGAGTTGCCGTTTGCCTCGGCCCTCGCCGAGGGCGCCCTCGATTCCGGCATCCCCCCATTCAAGTTGCTGCGCCGACAGGGTGCGGGACTGGCGGCCCGGTACGGTTAGACGAACCTCGTTGGCAGGCGCAACGCCTTCCCCGTCGATGCCCGTGATGGCCACCTCGGTGGCTTGGCTGCCGACGTTGACCAGACGCAGTTCGCTGACCTGGGCCCGGTTGCTGGCCGGGTTGAAGACGGCGAGCCGGTGCCGCACCCCGAAGCTCGGCGCGATGTCGTGCATCGCGGTGAGAAAGCCGCCGGGCGAGCGGACGTAGCTCAAGACCTCGATGTCGAGACCGCTCTCGAGTTCGAGCCGCCAGTGGCCCTGTCCGGCGCCGACGCCGTGGGACAACCCCTTCTCCGGATTGCCGGTCTCCAAGTCGTTCGAGTTGAAGTGCACGGCCGCGTTGGCATCGAGGGCGAGGGTGATCTCGCCGTAATCCCATTCGGAGTCGTCGAAGGCGCGGATGCGGATCTCGCCGGGATCGCTCGTGTGGTTGATGATCCGCACGAAGCCTTGTCTTTCGTCCCGCGCCCCGGGGAACAGCGGCACGGCGTGAACACCGTCGCGGATGTTGGCGGGCGTCGTCGACAGGTTCGACAGATGGCCGGTCGGGCTTTCGAGCAGGCTCATCACCTCGATGGGCTGCTCCGACTCGACTTCGAGCCGCCACTTCCCGGTCCCGTCGCCGAGTCCGTCCCGCTCGTCGGTCGCCGACTCCAGTTGCCGGGCGTCGAGAGTCTGCGCGGCGCCGGGGGGAATCGAAATCTGCACGACGCCGTCGGAGCCGACGCCGAGGTCGTCGATGCCGCGGATCGTGACCTGCGCTTCGGACGCGCCCCGGTTGACGATGCGCAGGCTGCTGGTCTGATCGCGGTTGCTTGCCGGATTGAAGGTGGGAACACGGTGAACACCCTCTTCGGACGCCATGACGTCGTGCATCGACGTCAGGAAGCCGTCGGCGGTGCGCACGTACGCCAGAACCTCGATGTCGAGACCGCTTTCGAGGGACAGCCGCCAATCGCCGACCCCGGCACCGGTGTTGCCGGATAGCCCCTTGGCCGGGTTGCCGAGTTCGAGGTCGCCCGAGTTGAAATGAACCGTCTCGCGGGCGCCGATGTCCAGGGTGATCGGGCCGTATACACCGCCGGCGTCGTCTATGGCATCGAAGCGGACTTCGCCGGCTCTCGACGAGTGGTTGATGACGCGCACGAAGCCTTCGCGGAAGCCGTCCGATGCGGTCGGGAACAGGGGAACGCCGTGATTTGCATCGGCGCGGTCCGCGCTGCCGGCTGCACCATGCTGCGGACGTGCCTTTGCGTTCGTCCCGTACGGGCCGGCCGGCCGAGCGCCGTTCGCGGGTCCGAAGGATCGCTTGCCGCCAGCCGAGTGCACCATGTCCTTCGCGGAGTCCGGGCCGCGGACGGCGGCGCGGACGTCGCCTCGGGGAGTCCCCGGCAAGGGCACTGGGCAGGTCAGACCGATGGCCGACGGGGTCGGGGTGGAAGCGAACAGCGTGTCGGGAACGCCGGGATGCGACCGCAGCGGGTCTTGCCACGGCACTCGATGTCCCGCGAGCGGGCGCGGTTGCGTGATCTGCCAAGCCGCGGATCCCGTGCCTGCCAACAACGACACGTCGCCGGCCGCGGACCCCGGCTCGTCGGCGACGGCCGCACTAGTCCCTGCGCAGGTCGCAGCCGCGATCCACGCATGCCACAGGACGTTGCGGTGCCCCTTCATGTCCGACATCGACTCTAGCAGCCGCTAGGCGATCCCGCCAAGTCGTCACGGCGGGGCTTGGCTACAATCCGCCGCAACGGGTAGCGGCTTCGTTGATGGATGGCTCCGCCGGGCAGACGCACGATTTCTCGGTTCCTCTGCTACGCCCTGTTGGGACTGGCCGCTGGCGGGGGTCCGGTTGCCGTCGGGCAGGCCCACGACACGCTCCTCGACAAGCTGCGCACCGGGGACTACTCCCGCCGAGGTGCCGATAGCTGTCTCGGCTGCCACGACGAGGAAGAACCGTTCCCCACTCTGGACGTGTTCGCGACCCGGCACGGCCATCCCGGCGTCGACGGCTCGCCGTTCGCGATGGATGGCGTCCGGCAACCACCTGCGGGCCTGCAATGCGAGGCCTGCCACGGGCCTATGGGCGACCACGGTCGGCAGATCCTGCCGACGGGCGTCGAACGCGAACCGATGCTGAACTTCGGACGACAGGGCAACGCGGAAACGTCCCTGGAGAACGGGCTGTGCCTGCAATGCCACCGAACCTACGAACGGGCGCGTTGGGCGGGAAGCGCCCACGAGCAGGCGGACCTGGCGTGTGCGGACTGTCACGTCATCCACGCCGAAGCCGACACGGTCCGGACGATGTCCGGCCAGAACGAGACCTGTTGGGGTTGCCACCGGGACGTGGCGGCGGATGCGCTCAAACGCTCCGCGCATCCGCTGCGCGACGGCCAGCTCGTCTGTCGCGACTGCCACGATCCCCACGGCACGGACAACGACAAGCTCAACGTCCGGGCGACGGCCGGCGATACCTGCCTCACGTGCCACACGGAATTCCGCGGGCCGTTTCTGTGGGAACACCCGCCGGTCGTGGAGGACTGCATGCTCTGCCATTCGCCCCATGGATCGAACCAGCCCGCGCTCCTCGTTCGCCGCCCGCCGCAGCTCTGCCAGGCCTGCCACTCGTCGCCGGGTCACCGCAGTCTCGCTTTCGGCCCTGACCGGTTGCCGCCGCGTCCGACCTCCGAATTCCTGCTCGCCAAGGCATGTCTCAACTGCCACGGCAGAGTGCACGGCTCGAACCATCCGTCGGGGCAGCTATTCCGACGATGACCACCACGACGATGACGACGATGAATCGTGTGACGTTGGCCGGGCTCGCTCCGCTGGTCTCGGCATTCGGGATGGGCGCGTCCGGCGCCGAAGGCCCGATCGAGCCCAACTATGCCCATGTCGACACCGAACGCTGGCGGTGTCGATTGTGTCCATTCGAGATGGCGAACCCGAACAAGGCGACTTGGACGGTGGGTGCCATCCAGGTGAAGGATGCCCAGACCCGCTTTGGACGGGACAACGGGCTCACCGAAGCCGGTGTCCGGGCGGATTCGAGCCTCTCCTATCTACGGCGCGACGACGACGGGCGTACGATCACCATCTCCGCCCGGCGGTTGGGGCTCGATTCACGGGCCCTCGGCGTGGCTGTCGAGGGCAACCGCACCAGGCTGCGTCTCGACCGGCGGGAGATCGCCCGGAACGTCGCCACGGACGGCGTGACCCCGTTCAAGGGCGCACAGGCGCTCAGGCTGCCCGACGATTGGGTGGCCGGGTTCGACACGGCGGACATGACCGGGCTCGGACAAGCGCCTCGCTTCGGCCAAGCCACCGAGCGCCGCCGCATGACGGTCCAGGTACGGGCCGATCCGAAGCCCGAGTGGTGGGTGCAGGCGAGCTATTCGCGGGACACGGAGACGGGTACGGATCTGGCCTTCGCGGACTTTCTCTACCAATCGACGGGGTTGCCGAGAGCCGTGGGCTTCGTGACGGACGAGGTCGGCGCGAGCACCGGTTTCGAACGGGACTCCTTCACGGTCGCCGCGCAGTGGCGCAACTCGCGGTTCCGCAATCGCAATCGCGCCTTGGAGTGGCAAAACCCCTGGCGCGTTCCGCCGGTGGCCCGCGGGCGGATGGGGCTGTCGCCAGACAGCAACGCACGCTCGCTGACCATCGTGTCGAGCATGGCAATCGGCACCGGAACCACCGCCAACGGCACGCTGACCTGGGCCGAAGCGCGTCAGGACGATGTCTTCGAGCCGTACACGACAAACACCCGGCTCGTCCTCGATCCGCTGCCGGCGAACAGCCTGGGCGGACGCGCGAGGTCGTTCGCGGGAACGGTCAACCTGGTCTCCCGGCCTACCGACCGCCTGCGCCTGTCGCTCCGGCATCGACACCGGGAGCGCGACAACCAAACCGCTGTGCGGACGTTCACGCCGGTACGTGGCGAATTGTTCACGGTCGGACCGGTCACCGGCCGCGCCTACGACATGGAACGTTCGACAACGCAACTGGGGCTCCTGTACCGCTTCGCGCCCCGGGTGGGACTTGGCGCATACGTCGACTCGACGCGGTTGCGTCGGGCGCCGGCCGAAGTGTCGAGCAACGAAGAGAATCGCTACCGGATCGAACTCGCCATCCGTAACCGGCACGGACTTCGGGGCAAGTTGTCCGTCGAAGACGCGGATCGGGACATGTCGGCGTTCCGGCACACGACGGGCAACAACCCGTCGACCCGCCGCTACCACCAGGCCGCGCGCGACCAACGGACTTGGCGGGCGCGGGTTGGCTACCGGTTCCGCACCGGTGCGACGGTCCAGTTCAACTCGGAGTGCCGGCTGAACGCCTACCCCGAGTCCGTGCTCGGACTGCATAGTGGTCGAGACTGCACACGGGGTGCCGACATCGCGTTCATGCCGAAGCCGAACGTGGCCGTGACGGCGTTCTACCTCGCCCAGGAATCGAACTCCGCCACCCGCGGCAGGATCGGCTATTCAGGGCCGGAATGGCGATACGCCACGGTCGACGACGCAGACACCGGCGGAGTGCGACTCGATATCGAAGAGCTGCTCGACGGGAGGTTGGAACTGTCGGTCGACGTGGTCGGGTCGTTGGGTGCGGGTCGCTACACCACCGACACGGCGGGCGAATCGCTGCCGTTTCCGGACTTGGTCTCGAATCTTTGCGGGATCGATGTCCATGCGCGTTACCGGTTGCGCAACCGGGGCACCCTGGTGTTCCATCTCCGGCATGAACGCTATGCCGGCGAAGACTGGGCCCAAGTGGAGGGACTGGATGCCTTCCGCAACGTCCTGGCGTTCGGCAACGCCTCGCCACGCTACGACAACACCATGGTCGGTGTATCGTTCGAGCGATCCCTTGGACGCTGAATGAAGCGATGAACGAGCAAACCGGCGTGCGAGAAGTACAGCTTTCCAATCCCGCACAACTTGAAGCAGTCACTCCCGCTTTCGCCGCGATGGCCGCGTTGATGTGTACATGCGCCGCCGCCGGAGAACCCAGCGGGACCGACTCCGCGGAGGGAGTTTCCCCGGAATACACGGTCATCGAGGAGGTGGTCGTGACCGGCTCGCGCATTATGCGCGACCCCGTCAACGAGCCGACGGCGATCCTGCAGATCGACGCGGCCGGGCTCGAGCGCGCGGGCCTCACGAACCTCGGCGATGCCTTGCAGAATCTGCCGATAACCGGTTCGGCCCCGAACTCGCAGTTCAACGTGCCGGGCAACTCCGGGTTCCCCCAGGACGGATCCGGGATCGGCGCGGGTTCGGTGCAGCTTTCGCTGCGCAACCTCGGGGCGAAACGCACCCTGGTCCTGGTCGACGGCCGGCGCTGGGTTGCCGGCGCGTCGGCATCGGGGGTGCCGGGAACGGTCGACCTGAACAGCCTGCCGGACAACATGATCGGTCGGATCGAAATCCTGCAGGACGGCGCCTCGGCCGTGTACGGCTCCGACGCGATCGGCGGGGTGGTCAACATCATTACCGACGCGGGCTTTGCGGGGTTCGAGTTCGATGCGCAGACGGGCGGCCACCTGAAGGACAACGACGGCGAATCGACGGCGATCGGCCTCAAATGGGGTGTCGGCGACGGGGACACCCATGCCGTGCTGAGCGCCAGTTGGCGCGACGAACTCGGCGTCGAGACCGCGGACCGCAAGCGGTCGGCGTTTCCGAACCCGGATGCGACGAGTTGCGACGTTCCGGGTTCGTATTGCTCGTCGTTCACGCCCCAGGGGCGGTTCATCTTCGGGCCCAACCTCGCGGGCGGCGCCAGCGTGACCTTGAACAACGGCGTCCTGAACGACGGCGGCGCCAACATCCCGGTCTTCGATCCGGCGAACCCGGGCGCCGGGGACTTCCATGTCTTCACGTCCGCCGACCGCTTCAACTACAACGGCCCGACGTACAACTATCTGCGGACTCCCAACGAGCGCACCAATCTGTTCGGGAGCGTACGCCACGCGATCGGACGGTCGACGGAACTGTTCGCCACGGTGTCGTACACGCACCGGTCCTCGGCGACCAAGGCCGCGCCGGAACCGTTGTGCCTGGGCGCCGGGTGCGGCAACCCCATCAACGACAACTTCGTGATCTCGGCCGAGAACCCCTACAACCCGTTCGGGGTGGACCTTTCGGTGGCGGCGGGCACGATGGCGTTCTTCGGCCGTCGCCCGCTGGAATCCGGCGGCCGGCTGTTCTTCCAGGACACCCATACCTATTTCGCCACGATCGGCGTCGCCGGCGAGTTCGAACGGCGCGGTCGGCCCTTGTATTGGGAAGCGTACGGCAGCCACGGAGAGAACCAGGGCTTCCAGACCAAGCGCAATTCCCACAACGCGGCGAAGCTGCAGATCGCCATGGGCCACCCGGCGGTCTGCGAGGCGGTGCCAGGCTGCGTACCGTTCAACTTCTTCGGCGGCCAGGGACCGGACGGGTCCGGCTCGATCACCCGCGAGATGCTGGACTTCGTGACCTACACGCAGCGCGACGAAAGCCGCCAGACCCTTGCGAACTTCGCCGTCAACGTGAGCGGCGATCTGTTCCGCCTCCCCGCCGGGGAGGTCGGCTTTGCTACGGGCGTGGAATACCGCGACCACGCCGGCTGGTTCCACCCCGATCCGATCGCGGAGCGCGGCGAGACCGCCGGCATTCCCGCGGGACGGACCGAGGGCGGCTTCGATGTCATGGAGTTCTACGGCGAACTCCGTCTGCCGCTGGTCGACAACCTGGATCGCTATTGGGAGTTGAACGTCGCGGCCAGGCGATCCGACTACAGCACTTCCGGCGCCGAAGCGACCTACAAGGTCAGCAGCCTGTTTCAGCCCGTGGATTCGCTGGCGCTGCGCGGGTCGTTCTCGACCGGGTTCCGCGCGCCGGGAATCGGAGAACTCTTCGGTGGCGCAGCCCGGGAGGACTTCACCTTCCTCGATCCGTGCTCGGACGTCCTGGGCCGGTTCGGTTCGCTGGGTGGTGGAAGGGACGCGGCGCAGCCCGCGGGTGTCGTCGCCAACTGCGCAAGTCTCGGCGTACCGGTCGATTTCGTGCAGAGCAACCCGCAGCTGTCCGCGGTTTCCGCGGGAAACGCGGCCCTCTCGGCCGAGACCTCGGAGAGTTTCACATTGGGCGTGGTCTGGAGCGCGGACTTCGACAGCCGTTGGATCGCCCGGTTGTCCGCATCGGTCGACTACTACGGCGTGGAGATCGCCGACGCCGTCCAGGGCCGTAGTCCGGCGGACGTGCTCGCCGCCTGCGTCGATACCCTCGATCCCGCGTTTTGCGACCTGGCGCCCCGGACGTCGAACGGGGCTCTCGACGTCATCGACAACCAACTGCAGAACATCGGGGGCATCGAGGCCGCCGGCTTCGACGTTCAGGTCGTCTACGATGCTCCGGCGTGGTCCTTCGGACAGATTTCGGTGACGTTCAACGGGACCTTGCTCGACGACTACACGGAACGCACGCGAAACGTCGACGGCACCGAGTCGGTCATGGAACGCACGGGGTCGCACACGAACGAGACCTTCCAGCGTGCCTTTCCGGAACTACGCTGGACGGCGGCCGTCGACTGGCTGAAGGACCGCTGGGACGGCTCGCTGGCGTTGCGCTGGACCGACTCCCTGACGCTCGGCGGGGGCGGCAAGGTCGACGCAGCCCTGTTCACCGATGTGCGCCTCGCCTACACGCCGGACCTCCTGAACGCTAGCTGGACCGCCACGCTCGGTTTCAACAACGTCTTCGACGAGGATCCACCGCTCTGCTTCCCGTGCGGGGTGATCGGAATGAGTACGGTCGCCCACGATCTGCCGGGACGGATCGGCTACGTACGGGTCGCGTATCGGCGGTAGTGGCGACCCAATCCTGTCAACTGATCAGACAACGATCTCGAGTGCGGCGGCGACGCTGTTGGCGTCGATGCGTTCGAGACTGACGGTCTGCAGGGCGGCAGCCTTTTCCGACCGGGCGAGCCCGCGGGCACCGCCGAGTTCGTCGAAGTAGATCTGGCTGGTGAGCAGTTCCTCGCGGTTCCGCCACACCTTGTAGTGGATGTGCTGTGCGGGCCGCGCGGAGTATCGGCCGGGCACGTAGGTGCGGAATCGGAAACGGGCCTCGGCGTCCGTGGATGCCTCGCCCCAGTAGAGAAACTCCTCCATGAGGCTGTCCTGGCCGCGGTCGCGCGGATGCTTGTAGCGGCCGTTGGGATCAGCCTGCCAGATATCGACGAGGACGCCCGCCAGTGGACTCCCGTCCGGTGCTAGGACCCGGCCGCTGAGATGCAGCACCTCGGCCCGGGGTTCGCCGGCGATGAGGTCGCTTTTCCGGTTCCGCGGTCCCTTCGGGTAGAACGGTCCGGTGTAGTCGCGGGGCGTCTTGGGCAGTTCGGCGCCAGCGGCGGGCATGCCCGACAGCAAGCCGACGGTGACGGCCGACTGGACGAGCTTCCGGCGGTTCATATGCCTCTCCTCGCTTTCGCTTCGTGATCATACGCCGATGTCGGTCGATTCCGTCGGGTACCGAGGCATCAGGCGGTATCGGTTCAACGGGTGCTCTGTCATACTGCCTGGTCATTCAGCAAACCCCATGCACACCGGAGTTAGGGAGAAGGACATGAGCGATTTGGACGGCACCTGGGAGACGGTTATCAACACCCCGATGGGACAGCAGAAACCGACGGTCACCTTGCAGACGGACGGCGACGGCCTCTCGGGGACGATGTCCGGGGCGCAAGGCACCGTGGACATCAAGGACGGCTCGGTGGACGGCAACACCGGGACCTGGAGTGTCTCCATCACCAGCCCCATGCCCATGACCCTGGAGTTCAGTGCCACGGCCGAGGGCGACTCGATCAAGGGCAGCGTGAAACTCGGCGCTTTCGGGAGCGCCGACTTGACGGGTACGCGGGCGGCCGGCTGACGCAGCAAGCCCGTGACCGCCGAATACATCGTCATCGGCTCCGAGGAGTCGCCCTACTCGGTCAAGGTACGCTCGTACTTCCGATACAAGGGCATCCCCCACGAATGGCGGGACCGGGGCCAAGCCGCCGACCTGTTCGCCCGGCATGCGAGGCTCCCCCTCATCCCTCTTGTAGTAACGCCGGACGACACCGGAATCCAGGATTCGACGCCCATCATCGAAGCGATGGAGGCGAAGTTCCCGGAACCGGGCATTCATCCGCCCGGTCCCCTGGCCGCGTTCGTGTCGTTGCTGCTTGAAGAATTCGGCGACGAATGGGGCAACAAGTGGATGTTCCACATGCGCTGGGCACGGGAGATCGATCAGGTCACGGTTTCCCGCCGCTTTGCGGCGAACCGCGCCGCGGACGAGATCGATGCCGCCGCCCAGGCCATTCGCGAGCGCATGGTTCCCCGGGTCTGGTTCGTGGGCTCCAACGAGGTGACGGCGCCCCAGATCGAACAGAGCTTCGCGGACGTGCTGCCGCTCCTCGACGCCCACCTGGCGTCACGCCCCTACCTTTTCGGCGCCCGGCCGTCATTCGGCGACTTCGGCCTTTGGGGACAGATCTACGAAGCGGGCCGCGACCCAACCGCCGGCGCATTGGTCGCCGGCGTCTCCAATGTGGTCGCCTGGATAGACCGGATGCAGAACCCCGAGAACCTGGGAGAGTTCGAGGCCTGGGAGGCTCTCGAGCCCACGTTGATGCCGATCCTCAACGACCAGGTCGCCGGTGTATTCCTGCCCTGGGACGTCGCCAATGCCAAGGCCATCGCGGATGGCGAGGACGAGTTCGACGTGACGCTCAAGGGCAAGCGCTGGACCCAGAAACCGCAGAAGTACCACGCCCGAAGCCTGGGTGTGCTCAAGGCGAAGTACGCCGGGGTCGCGGCCGACGCGGCGTTGGACGCGGTGCTCGCGGCCAGCGGCTGCAAGCAGTACCTCGCGTAGGGGACGGGCTCGTCCCGTCCGAAGCCGGGCCGAATCCCCGGGCTACAGGCGCACCCGGACCGACGCGGTCGGCGCGACCCGCCGCCTCACCTTGAGCCGGTTCGGCAGTGCCTGCTTGTGTTCATCGTCGTAGCGGAATTCCTCGATCCTGGCGCCGAGAGCGACGCTGACGCGCCTTGAGAGATCGCGCCGCAGCCGGGCCTCGGCCGTGTAGCGGCTGCCGGTACCGTCGACGGCGGGCGAGGCGGCTAGCCTCGTATCGAGATGCCAGGCGTTCCCGAGGTTCCTGCTCACGGCGCCGGCCACGCCGACGGTGTTGACGTGGTAGGCGCGTTCCGACCGGTGGTGTTCGCCCACCATCGTGAAGTCGAACGCGGTCCAGTCGATTTCCCCGCCGAGCTCCGCGGACAGGCTCGGGGTCAGGTCGAACACCGCGCCGAAGGTCAGTGTCAAGTCGTCGAAGGAGACCCGGGAGCGAATCGAGTCGCCGACACCGAACACGCCGCCGCGGATCGCGAAGGCGTCGTCGAGCACCGCGGTCGCCTCGTCGCCCACGGCGGTATAGCGCATCCGGAACCGCAGCCGGAGGCGAGGTTCGAGTTCCTGGCCGGGGCTATCGACCCCGCGCCGGAAATCGACGCGCACGCCGAGCCACCGGTAGCCGCCCCCGTCGAGATCGATCTCGTCCAGCGTGGGACGTTCCGGGCTCGCCGTCCCGGGGATGCCGCCGGCGGGGGTCTGCAGGAATCCGGAATGACTGGGCGGACCCGCCCCGAATTCCACGGAGTATTCGCGAGCGGCCGCGGGCAGCGCCAGGACCGCGAGCAGGGCGAGACCGGCACGCAGGCCATCGATGCGCGGTTGGCATTGTCGGCTCATAGGGCTGATCATAGCCGCCGCGTTCGCTACGCGCGCTTGGGAAGGAGTGATCATCATGACCATACAGCTGCGCCAGATCTGCCTGGTTGCCCGGGAACTCGACAGCACCATCGACGACATCGAACAGGTGTTCGGAATTCAACGGTGTTTCGTCGATCCGGGCGTTGGCAGGTTCGGCCTCGTCAATACCCTGCTGCCCATTGGACGCAATTTCCTCGAAGTCGTCGCGCCGGTCGAGGAGAACACGGCCGCCGGCCGCTATCTCGACCGGCGCAACGGCGACGGCGGCTACATGGTGATCTGCCAGGCGGACTCCAGCGCCAACCAGCGCTCGGTTCGCCAGCGCGCGCTCGACAACGGCGTTCGCATCGCCTGGGAGGTCGACCGGGAGAACTGGAACATCTGCCAGATACATCCCGGCGACATGAAAGCCGCGTTCTTCGAGATCGACTGGGATGAGGTCAACGACTTCGAAGGCAATTGGCATCCCGCGGGCGGATTGCGGTGGGAGAACAAGGTCGACCAGTCCGTGACGGTGGACTACGCGGCCGTGGAGTTGCAGGGCCCGGACCCGGTTGGTCTCGCCGAACTCTGGGGCAAGGTTGCCGGGGCGCCCGTGGAACGCGACGGCGCCGCGTTGCATATGGCGCTCAACAACGTCGACATCCGCTTCGTCGAGGCCGCCGATGGTCGCGGCTATGGACTGGGCGGGCTTGACCTCAAGGTGGCTGATCGGGAGCGCATCCTGGCCGCCGCCAAGGAGCGTGGTGCCTACGTATCGGACGACGAGGTGAAGGTCTGCGGTGTTCGGTTCCGGTTGATCGACGCCTCGTAGTACCCAACCCGGAGGGCGGCCGGGTTTGGGTCCTGGGCGACCTTCAGCCCGCGACCTGCGGTTGGGGTCGGGTCAATAGGCGCTTCGCCGCGCCATCGGAGACCCGGTACACGGTGTCGGCGGCCTCGAGCAGCGCGGGACGGTGCGCGACGACGATCCGCGTGATCGGCAGCGAGGAGACGAGCTCGACGATCTTCGCCTCGCTGTCGTCGTCGAGATTGGCGGTTCCCTCGTCCAGGAAGAGCAGCTTCGGATCCCGGTAGAGAGCCCGCGCGAGAAGGACGCGTTGGTATTGGCCGCGCGAGAGCGTGCTGCCCATATCGCCCACCGTCGACAGGTATTGCATGGGCATCCTCAGGATATCCTCGTGGACTTCCGCCGCCAGGCGGCATGCACCACTTTCCGCATGTCGAGTTGCGGGTCGAAGAACGCGATGTTGTCGGCGATGGTTCCGCCGAGCAGTTGGTCGTCCTGCATGACGACGCCGACATGGGCGTACGTCGCGGCGAGGCTTAGCGCGACGCTGACGATGGCTTCGTCGACGCTAAGCTGCAGATGCCGCGGCGGGCGACGGCGACGTTGGGGAGGGATAGCGGGTCGGTCACGGGTTCTCCCGGTCGGGTTT
Source organism: Gammaproteobacteria bacterium (assembly GCA_026706425.1). GTDB lineage: Bacteria > Pseudomonadota > Gammaproteobacteria > Pseudomonadales > Azotimanducaceae > VXYL01. Next base: position 3,348 of record JAPOYW010000474.1, on the reverse strand, counting down.
CCAGGCAAGGTCGATTTGGTTCACGACGTCGTTGCGGGTTAGCCGAAGCCGTCGTGCCGCTTCGACGAGGGCATGGGCTTGCGGTCGGATCGTCTCGGCGGGGGTGGTGTTGGCCTCCTCGACCACCATGCCGAAACCACGCCGGTGGCTGACGATGCCGTCTCGCTCGAGCAGCGCATACGCCTTGGTGACCGCCATCGGATTGATGCCGAGTCCCGCGGCCATGGCTCGCGCGGACGGCAGATGCGCCCCGGGCGGTAGCTGGCCGCCGGCGACAAGCTGGCAGGTCTGATCGACGATCTGAAGGTAGATCGGCGTACCCGATGTGGCGTTTAGTGAGTACATAGGCGGTGTATTACTATACTAATACATAATGGTGCAAGCGGAATCGCAATGCAAAGCGTCTCGACCGTGCCGGGACGCCGATGGGACCGCCTAGGAATGAGAACCGTCCGACAGCCATATGTCGACGTGGGTAGGTCGACAACTGCGTTTGGCGGCCGGACGGTTCTCAACACACCACACTAGGAAGATCCCCGTCGCCGCACAACTACCCGAAAGGGTAGTTTGCGACGCGGAACCGGCCGCCGTGGTTCGAGCGGTCGGTTTCGCTGCCGCCGTCGACCCAGACGTTTGTCAGAGGCGCTTCTTGAGTCCTGCGATGAAATCCGATCGCCCTGCCGCGTCAACCTCGATGAAGCAAACGGGGTTGTTGGCGCCGGTGTTGGACAGCAGGACGTCGAAGTCCACGTCCGCGAGGAGGTCGAGCGTCGCCAGCATCGTCTTGCGGTTCCTCTTGCTGACCGGGCACATCCAATCGTCGCCGCTGTGGTAGATCGAGTCGCCCGCGAACAGGCAGCGCTTCGCGCCGACGTCGACCAGGTACGACACCGCGCCGGGTCGATGTCCCGGGGTCGGGATCACTACGACGCCCGGCGCGAGAACGTGACGTTCGAACGGGAACGTGCCGACGTTCCCGACCTTTCGCCGTACGTCCGGCCCTTCGACCTCGCTGCACATCGTCGTCACGCCGAAGCGGGCGTCCACGTCGTCGTTGTAGCGGGCGGCGAAGTGCATGTCGCCCAGCAGGTGCAGCGCGACGCCGCCTAGCTCGTCCATCGCGTCGAAGCTGCCTTCGATGCTGCTATGTCCCCCGAGACAGGAGAACAGCAGATTGCCCTCGGGACGGACGGCGAACAGGCTCGAGTACTTGGTCGGCGTAATCCTGGTGGGCAGGATGCGATAGACGTCTTCAAACAGTGCTTGCATCGAAAAACCCGTCCTTTGCCGCTTTGCCTGTCGGTGCCGCCTCGCCGGTGCGCCCTAGGGCGCGCGCTGCATCGCTACTACTCGCTAAGCCGTTCGATCCGGGCGCCGAGTTCGCGGAGGCGGACCTCCAGGCGTTCGTAGCCGCGGTCGATCTGGTCGACGTTGTGGATGGTGCTCGTGCCTTCGGCGCACAACGCCGCGATGACGAGTGCCATGCCGGCGCGAATGTCCGGCGACACGAGACGTTCGCCCCTCAAGCGTGTCGGCCCCATGACCAGCGCGCGGTGGGGGTCGCAGAGCACGATGCCGGCGCCCATCTCGATCAACCGGTCCACGAAGACCAGGCGGCGGTCGAACATCTTCTGGTGGATCAGTACGGTGCCCCGGCTTTGGGTGGCGACCACCAGCGCGATGCTGATGAGATCCGGGGGGAAGCCGGGCCACGGCATGTCGTCGATTTTCGGCACCGCGCCGTCGAAGTCCGGCATCACGGCGAGATCCTGGCTGGCGGGCACGACGATGTCGTCGCCGTCGTCGTCCCAGGCGATGCCAAGGCGCCCGTACATGATGCGCGTCATGCGATGGTCCTTCGGGTTGGCGCCGACAAGCCGGATGCCGGACCCGGTCGCGGCGGCCAGACCGATGAGCGAGCCGACCTCCATGTAGTCGGGGCCGATGTCGAAGCGGGTGCCGTGCAGCACGTCCACGCCCTCGACGACGAGGTCGTGGGTGCCGATGCCGGTGATCCTCGCCCCCATTGCATTCAGGCAACGGCAGACGTCCTGCACGTGGGGCTCCATGGCGGCGTTGGAGATTTGGGTGGTCCCCTCGGCGAGCACGGCGGCGAAGATCGCCTGCTCGGTCCCGGTGACGCTCATCTCGTCGAGGAACAGATCGCAGCCCCTGAATCCCCGGGTGTGCAGGACGTAGTGGTCGGGCTCGATGTCGATCTCGGTGCCGAGCGCCTGCAACGCCATGAGGTGCGTGTCCAGGCGACGCCTGCCGATGCGGTCACCGCCCGGGCGAAAGATCTTGACGTGGCCGAACCGGGCCAACATCGGTCCGGCGAGCAGCACCGCGGTGCGGATGCGGCCGCTCAGCGTCGGGTCTGGCTGTTCGTCGTGCACGCCGGCGGCGCGAAGTTCGCAGACGTTGTTCTCGAAGCGGGTGTCGATCCCGAGGCTGTCCAAGAGGGCGAGCTTGGTGCGCACATCGCCGATGTCCGGCACGTTGCCGATGGTCAACGCCTCGTCGGTGAGCACCGAGGCGGCGAGCAGGGGGAGGGCGGAGTTCTTGTTGCCCATGGGCGTGACGTCGCCGCTGAGCGGCTTGGCGCCCTCGATGCGAAAGTAGTCCATGCGCGTAGGGTCGCGGGGCGAACGGCGGGACTCAAGCGTCGAACACGATCACGCTGCGCGCCACCTCGCCCTTGTCGAGCGCTTTCAGGGCATCGGTTACCTCGGCGAGGCCCACCCGGGCCGAGATCATCTCGTCCAAGTGCAGTCGGCCCTGCAGGTAGAACTCCACGAACCGCGGCATGTCCACGCGGAACCGGTTCGAGCCCATCATCGAACCCTGGATCTTCTTCTCCGATAGGAAATCCGGACCGTGCAGGGAGACCATTTCCCCGGGCGGAATCATGCCGATGATCGTCGCGGTGCCGCCCGGCCGGACCATGCGGAACGCCTGCTCGGCGGTGGCCTTGAGTCCGATCGCCTCGAAGGAATAGTGCACGCCGCCGCCGGTGAGGTCGCGCACCTGCTGCACCACGTCTCCGGCGCTCGCGTCCACCACGTCGGTAGCGCCGAACTTGCGCGCGAGGTCCAGCTTCGAGGCCACCATGTCCACGGCTATCACCCGCCCCGCACCGGCGATGGCCGCGCCGTTGATGGCCGAGAGCCCCACGCCGCCGCAACCGATCACCGCCACCGTCGAGCCCGGCTCCACCGCCGCCGTGTGGATCGCCGCCCCGACGCCCGTCGTGACGCCGCACCCGATCAGCGCGGCGCGGTCGAGCGGCATGTCCTCGCGCACCTTCACCACGGCGTTCTCGTGCACCAGCATCTGCTCGGCGAAGGA
>JAPOYW010000585.1 GCA_026706425.1 Gammaproteobacteria bacterium | reverse complement strand
GAACACGTGGGGACGATGGAAGTCGGCGTCGTACTCGCCGGTCCCGTCGCCATCATCCCGGCGGGAGACATTGTACGAGTACGTCGCGTTGCCGGAAAAGCCGTTCGCGAAGCGCCGGTTCAGCACAAGATCGACCCCGTAGGAAGTACCTTCCCCGTCATTGGTCGCGACGAAGTCGGTCCCGTCTCCGAATACCACCAGCTTGTCCAGCCGTTGATAGTACGTCTCCGCCACCAGGTTCCACACCGGGTTCAATCCCAACGAAAGGCCGACCCCGATGTGCCCGATCCGTTCGTTCCGGAGGCTTGCGTTGGCACGGTCCGCCGCCATGTCGAGGCGGCGCGGCGACTGGTGGAACGTGCCTGCGGCAGCCGAGAATCGAAGTCTCGGCGGCAAGTGCCAGTTGACCGCGAATCGCGGCGAAACCAGGCTCTCGCCCGAGAACCCGTCGTAGTCGTATCGAGCACCCGCGCGGAACTCCCAGTACCCCGACTCGAACATCTGCTCGGCGTACGCCGCATAGGAAACTTCGTCGCCGCGCAGGCTCGCGTCGGTTCCCGCCGGCGTCAACACCACGTAGCGCTGTTCGGGATCGGCGCGGAAGTCGTGCTGGTCGTATTCGAACCGCACCCAGTCGTGGGCCAGTCGCGTCGAGTAGTCCAGCTCCGTGTTCGACACGCGCATTCCCGCCCGAACGAGCCCCCAACGGTTCATCGCGGTGTAGTCGGACCGCCAACCGATCTCGGTCTCCTCCTCGCCGACCGTCAAGATCGCGTGCCGCACGGGGATGTCCGCAGCCGGCGTGCCGGGCGGCACCGTGTCCGGATAGGCCTCTCCTTCCCGGCTCTCCTTGTCGCTCGATCTGAGGAAGAAGGCGTTGCTCCACTCGCCCGTGTCGCCGACCAGACGGCGCCAGGTTACGCCGATGAGCGTGCTGTCCTGCTCGGTCCCGTAGAGCGTCACGTCCTGGAAATCGGGGGACGCCAGTACGTGCCGCACATCCCGGTCGTATTCCTCGGGCGTGCTGAGAGCGAGAAACTCGAGGACGTCCCTAGGACCCGGCCGGGTGACGGTCTTGAGCACCATGTCGGTCATCACCGGCTCGCCGATGTCCAACTCGTCGATCATCTCGAACATGGCCCCGAGGTCGAGCCTCCGCGCCGAGATGAGTATCGACGTGTCGTCCCGCAGACCGCTGGGTCCCTCGTAGCCGACATCGTAGCCGGCTATGTCGAGCTGCAGATAGGCCGAGGGGGACGCCCCGCCTTCGGCGACATCGAGCTTCAACAACGACCCCGCCCGGCCCCCGTACGCCACGCTCCATCCGCCGGGCGAAAACTCCGCGCCCCCGACGAGGTTCGGCGCGAAGATGGAGAAACGCCCGCCGCCGCCGATGTCCTCCGTTTCGCCAAGCGTTTGGTCGAAGTGCACGATCCTTCCGTACGGCAATCCGTCGACGAGAATCAGGTTGTCGCGCGGTCCGCGTCCGCGCACCGAGAAGTCCGAGAACTCGCCGAGCGAGACCAGACCGGGCGCGCCGTCGAGCGCCTTCAGCACATCGCTGCCGCTGCCGACCGCGCTGCGCAGCGTTTCCCGGTCGAAATAGGTCGCGCTCACCGATCCGGTCGCATCCGCGCGCGCGGCGCTGGCCACCACCACGACTTCCTCCAGTCTCGCGTCGCCCGGGATCAGTTCTATTTGAATAGACGTGGTACGGCGGGGGGACACCCGCACTCTGGCTTCCAACGCCGTGATATAGCCCGTGCGGTCCACACGCACCGCGTAGAGACCAGGTGCTAGGCCTTTCAGCCGAACCGCGCCGGCCTCGACGGTTTGCCGCCGTTCGCCGTCTCCTTCCTCGCGCGGCGTCACCACCAAAGCCGCTTGCTCGACGGGCCGACGGGTGTCCTTGTCGATCACGGTGACGCGCAGTTCACCCGGCGCCTGCGCCGCCAGGAGCGCCGGCGCGGTCGCCAGCACCGATATGCACGCCAAACACACTTTGCCCACAGCGGAGCCCACGCCCCGCCTGAATGCCGCGCCGAAATCCCCTGTTGCGATCATGGAACACCGTAGCCGCCGAATCATCCCGGGTCGACCGTAGCCGAGCCGTCGTGAAAGATTCGTGAACCGCTGCAGGGCTTGGGGTTAGACTCGCGG
>JAPOYW010000370.1 GCA_026706425.1 Gammaproteobacteria bacterium | reverse complement strand
TGCTGACCCTGATTGGCAGGCACGAAGGTGTGTATCTTGCGACGGCGGCGGACCTGTCCCCCGACGGGTCGCGGATCGCGGTCTCGACGTACGATGCGTTGTGGATCTTCGATCGACCACCGGACGGCGACAATTGGCTGGCGGGCACCGCGTGGCACCTTGACCTGGATCGTCGCGTCACCAAGCAGTTGGAGGCGGTGACCTGGGACGACGCCTGGACCCTTCGGCTCGTCAACGAGAATCGGGACGTGATGTTGGCTGACGTGGCGGCATTTACGCCGGTGGAATCTCGTTAGCGGTTCGTACGCGTGGAACGACTCTGCAACCCGTTGAACTGCACGACCAAATCGTTGGGGCGACACTACCGCGCCTGCCAGGGCGTGCGGTTCCCCGTGCCGGACACGCCGGCTTCCTGTAAAGCGGGACCGGACCAGCCCGTCCCCTACGATTCCGTTCTGCCCCGAACGACTGCGGCCCGGCCATGGGGCGTCCGCTCGTTCGCGGGCGGCTCCGGCACGATGTCCGTTCAACCGACCTCGGGATCCGCAGGGGATTTGTTGTGTTGAGGCCGGGAGGTGATACCGGCGTTGTTGTGGCGGCGGCAGTTGCCGGCACTATCGGAACGTTGGCGGGCTGTTCCATGCTGTCGGCCCTGACGTTCGGCGAGTGGCGAGGGCACGACCGGGATGACCTTGGCGTACGCGAAGCGGCGGGTTTCGACGCGCCTTATCCGTGGTGGGAGTCGTTCGACGACCCCGTGCTGAACCGCGTCGTCGAGGCGGCACTCGAGTCGAACTTCGACCTCGCCACGGCGGTGGCGCGCGTGGAGCAGGCCCGGGCCCGGGCCCGGATCGCCACGGCGGCGCGCTTGCCGGCGATGCAGGCATCGCTCGGCGCTGTCGGGTTCGACGCCCCGACCAACGCGGGGCTTGGCGCGCAGTTGGAGGAACTCGGATTGGGGCCCGACGCGTTCGCCGCGTTCGACGTCTCGCTGCCGGACCGGCTGGACCAGACGACCTATTCCGCAGGCGCCGACGTCGCCTACGAAGTCGACTTCTGGGGCCGCGACCGGAACGCGGCGCTCTCGGCGGGTGCGCAACGCGAAGCGCACCATGCGGACTACCGGGCGGTCCGGATGGGGATGATCGCCCAGACGGTGGCGACGTACCTCGAGATCGTCGATCTGCGTCGCCAGCGCGGCTTCGCAGGTGAGACGGTCGATATCCTCCGCGAGTGGACATCACTCGAGAGGGATCGCTACGACAGGGGCGTCGGGGACATTCGGGATGTCTACGCGCTGCGGCGGAGTCTCGCGGACGCCGAGGCGTCGTTGCCCGGAGTGGACGAGCGGCTGGCGGACGCCCAAGGAAGGCTCAAGGTCTTGTTGGGAGGACAAGAACACGTCCTCGTTGGCACGCTACCCGATGCGATGCCGACCTCGACGATGCAGCCGGTGCCGACGGGCGTGCCCGCCGAAGCACTGGCGCAGCGGCCCGATGTCGCTGCGGCACGGCAGCGATTGGCGGCCGCCCATTACGCCTTGGGTGCTCGTCGGGCCGCGTTGTTGCCGTCGTTGTCGCTTTCCGGATCAATAGGGCTGCAGAGTCTGGACACCGCCGACTGGTTCGACCCCGACCAGTGGTTCCGGAACCTGAGTTCGAACTTGCTCGCTCCCGTGTTCCAGGGCGGTCGGCTACGCGGCGATGTGGCGCTTGCCGAAGCCGCGCTGGACGAAGCCGCGGCAACGTACGGGCACGCGGTGGCGAAGGCCACGGCGGAGGTCGAAACGGCATTGGTCGCCCTGGCGTCGACCCGGCATCGGGCGGCGCTCTTGGCCACTTTCGCGGAGGAGGCGCGTGCAGAAGCAACGCTGCAGGAGCAGCGTTACACATCGGGGGTTGGCGGCTACGTGGCGTTTCTCGCCGCGTCGCAGATGAACGTGGGCGCCAAGGCTGCCCGGGCCGCAGCGGAGCGCGATCTGGCATATGCGCGGCTGGCGCTGCACCGTGCCCTAGGCGGTGCCTGGTCGTCGGACGCTGTCGGACTGAACAGCCCGGGCTACGGCGAAGTTGCTGCGCTTCCCGGATCCGCGGTTGATCGCGTTCAAGGAGAGTAACGGTGGGCAAGAAAACGGGCTATCTCGTCGCCATCGCCCTGATTGTCGGCGC
>JAPOYW010000057.1:259-2175 GCA_026706425.1 Gammaproteobacteria bacterium | reverse complement strand
AGGGGATGAAAGACAACACGGTCGTGACCACCAAGACCGCTGGAATGCGCATCGCACCCACCGTTGCGGCCACGGCGATCAGCAGCGCAGGCCCGATGGCAGGGAACGGGTTTGCCGAGCCACCACGACCAGAGCGATCCGAAGGCCGTGGCCGATCCGACGGTCGTCAGGCAAAGGAGGAACAACGATTGACCGTAGCGGGGCACGAGGACGGTCGCCGGCCAACCCCGCAACTCGCCAAGGCGGCCTCCCACAAGGCATCCAACAGCCCCGACGATGCACAACAGCACCGCGTTGCTGGCCGCGAAAGTGGGTCCAAGGCTGACAGCACCAACCAGAACACGACAATGGGGATCGTTGACCATCCCTCGAGGCGGAGTGAGCGCAGGGGCTCGAACGTTCGCCTGATTTCGGTGGAGAAGGCCCGCAGGGCTTGGAACCATGAACTTTGGTGGCCGCCCCGGCATCGAGTTGCGGGTCATTCGGCGATCTCCAGAAGGCCCATGCGCCGACCGCCGAGAACCGCCGTCAAGGCAGCGAAACCCAGCAGCACGACAACGAGAACGCCGATTCCGATGACATCGGGCGAGAACGGCGCGAATCCGGCCAGACATGCTCCAGAGATGCCACCCAAGGCGATCCACGGCACGGAATGTCGGCGTACAGATCGTTCCAGCCCTCGGAACCGCATGCACGCGAATGCGGCACCCAGAAGTCCGACATAGAGCACCAGCAATTCGTCGAACAGCGTCTTGCCTTCCAGGACGGAATCCTGAGACGCGTGCACAAGAACAACGACGGCACCAACCGGAAGCGACGCCGCGACCCGCAGGACAATGCGGACGGATGCCTGTCTCCCGGCGTCCGTTCGCGAGCGTCGATCAGCGAGAGTCCGGTTCCACCTCAGCCGCAGTGGCAGCGACCGAAGGTTGTCAACGAGCGATGCGCTGGCGAACAGCGCCCAAAGGCCGCCCAGCACGCCCACCGCGAGGGTCGACTTCCAGGCCGTCGGCATTAGAAGCCATACCGCGACAATGATCCCCAGAACGACGACGCTGGCTTGCGCTTCGGTCCACGCCTCCTCCCTCCACCGAACGGCATAGCGCATTCGATTGAAGAACGCGGCCTCGGGGACGTTCGCAGGCTGCGGGGGACTGTTGAGGCCCCGGCGAACGAACGCGAGCACCACGCCAACGAAGCCGATTTCGACGACCTGCGGCCAATCGGGCGAGAACGTGCCGTCGAGGTGCCGGAGCAATACGAGGACGCCCGCTGCGGCAAACGCCCAGGGGTTCAACCGGTCAACGAACGATGGACCGAGGTACGCGGACCACTGCGGTCTATCGACGAAACCGAGGAAGATGCCGCAGCCAAGGACCAGTGCCGGACCGATCAGCGGTATGCGGTTCCCGGCGAACCAGCACATGGCGAGGCCCGTGATACCCACCGTTCCGATCAGGATTGCGCCGGCGAAGAACAACGATCCGCGGAATCGCGGCGCGAGGATCGCGCCATGCCAATCGTGAACGCGACGTACAGCGAATCCGGCGACGAGGCCACTCCAGGCGACGCTGGCAGCCAGCGCGTAGTTCGTAGAGGCAACGACATCCTGGGCGAACCACGGGAGTGCCCAGACGGCTGCTAGGGGAATGGCAAGCCACAGTAGGGCGCTATCGAAGGCTCGCAGTTGCAGCACGACGTTCATTTGGTCGTCACCGCCAAGAGCAGATCTTCAAGCAGGATCCTCTCGATGCGAACGTTGGCTGGCAAACAGCCGTCGTGGGGATCCCAGATCCAGTAACGGTTGCCGTGTGACGCGAAGATCCCTTCTGGCGGCAAGGGCGGGGTGTGTCCAGCGTCGCGACGCCGACGCGCTCCCTGATCTCGTCCAGCGCTGCATGGCAGACGATCCGCCC
>JAPOYW010000057.1:0-249 GCA_026706425.1 Gammaproteobacteria bacterium | reverse complement strand
GTGCGAGGCGATCCGTTCGAGGTCGCTGGTGACGTGGCTCGCGAGCAGCACGGTCTGGCCTCGGTCTGCGTTCAGTTCCACCAACGCCGCAAGGAAATCGCGCCGGGCGCCCGGGTCGAGACTCGACACGGCTTCGTCGAGCATGAGGAGGTCGGGTCGGTGACCGATGGCCAGCAAAACGGCCACCTTCTGCCGGTCGCCGGGTGCGAGGTCGCCGATGCGGCGGTTTTCGAGACGCCAATCTCGCCG
>JAPOYW010000032.1 GCA_026706425.1 Gammaproteobacteria bacterium | reverse complement strand
GCCCACTACAACCTGGGGGTGCACTACCAGGCGCTGGAAGAGTGGGAGAATGCCACCCGGGCCTACCTGAGGGCCATCGAGCTCCGCAGCAATTCGGCCAGGCCCAATTTCAATCTGGGGGTCATCTACCACAACCAGGGCAAGCTGGATCAAGCCACCGAGCGATACCGGCGGGCCCTGGAATACGACCCCAGCTTCGCCGAAGCCCACCAAGCTCTGGGAGAAGCCCTCTTTCAGCAAGGTCGTCCCTACGCCGCCGAGCAGCACCTGGAAACGGCCACCCGGCTGGCGCCCGCCCGAGCGGCGCCTTCATTCGGACTGCTGGTGAAGATACAGCTTCTCAACAAGGATCCGAGCCAGGCTCAGTTCTACCTGGACCAGTTCCTGAAACACCACCCCGAAGCCCCCATCGCCCCAACCCTCCAGCAGGAGATCGACAGTCTGCTGGCTGCACGCCAGCGAGGTCCGTAGCCCTATTTCTCACCGGGAATTAGGTTCAGAAACAAACGGAGGGGGCTTCCCTATGGATGAAATCACCAACGAAGACCGCGTCCCCGACGTTGATGTCCGGTCCAACGCCGGCATCGTCCGAAGTCCGCTCGACGAGATCAAGGCGATCCAGACCCTACTGGCCGATGTCTACACGGATGCCGGGGACGGACGCTGTTCCGCGAACTGGTCCAAAACGCTGACGATGCAGGTGCCGGGCGGCTCGAACTCTTGGTGTTGGATTGCGGCTGGCCCGATGCGCGAAACGGTCTACTCCGTGGCCCTGCGCTGCTGGTGGCGAACGACGGGGCATTCCCTTACAAGGACCGCGAGGCGCTGCACAAGGCCATCGGGGGATCCAAAGAGGACGAGGTCGGTAAGATCGGTACGTTCGGCATTGGGTTGAAGAGCGTCTTCCACATCTGCGAAGCGTTCCTCTATATGGGTGCCGAGAAGTCGGCGTGGCGGGCTGGTGTTCTGAACCCGTGGGCTGGCACTGGAGAGAACGGAGATGAAGATCCCCTACATCCCGACTGGGACAAGATCGATGTCGAGCAGCTGCGGTCCGTGATTACGGAGATCCTTGGAAACACGGGCAACGGCCTTCTGCTGTGGATACCGTTACGGCGTCCCGAACATCTGGATCGGGGTGTGGAGGATCGCCTATACGGGTTGGGTGAACGCCGTCCGCAGCCGGATGATCTCTGCTCTTGGTTTGGATGCACAGCACCTGCCGCGTTGTTGCTGGCGCAGTGCGGGCATCTTCACACTATCGATGTAGAGCGTGCTGCAGGGCCGGAAAGGCTGCGCGACCGCACGAGACTGGTGCACGTGTCCCGACAGCCGGTGAGATGGGTGGGACGATATCAAGAGGACGGTGGATGTTTTCCCGTCCAGACTTTCGAGGGCGAGATTGTTTCCAACGATCAGAGCTGGTCCGTTACAGGAACCGAGGCACGGGGCAGCGAAAGCTTGCGTCGACTACGGTCGCAGTCCGAATGGCCGCAATCTCCACAGTGGCGGAATGGTCGCTACTCTACAGTGCCACGGAAGGCTCTCGCTCACGCCGCGGTCACCGTACTGCGCCCAAGCGAATTAGATGCCGACCTTTCGGGAATACGGCTCCGCTGGGCCGTGTTCCTCCCTCTTGACGACGATCCCGATCCGAGTTCCAGTGCTATCGTGGAGACCGACGGTCCCTCGCCTGCCTGGGAGATCATTCTGCACGGCTACTTCTGGCCGTCCCAGGATCGCAGGTCCATTCCCGGCGTCACCGAGGATATTGGCAATGCCGCAAGTGAAGACGGCATGCGCAATCGTTGGAATCGGGCGCTATGCGAGGATTTGCTGTTTCCTTTGCTACCAGGCACACTCGCCAATGCGGTTGTCGGAGTCGACCAGCGCGCAGCACGAAGGTTGCTTGGCGCAGTCGTCCGCTCGGACATGATTAAGAACCGCTTGGCTTTGGTCAGGCGATTGTATTGGCTCCTGCCGATCGTTGACACCGACGGGGTTCGATGGAGAGATTTGGACGCGAATGCGTGCCCGGTTCTGTCCATCCCGAATTGGAATCAGGCACCGGAGTCCGTTCGCATGCAGTTTGTGACCTCTTGCGGCGAACGTACGGGCGATGTCGTGTTCATCGATGACGAGGCACCCCGTTTCGCCGGCGAACTCGACGAATGGACCGTCGATCGCCTCGAATGTCTCCTGAACAGCATTTCGGGCCAAACGTTCGCATCTCCGCAATCTCTGCGCTGGATAGGGGGAATTGTCCGTCATGTACTCGGCCCGGATGCCCGTAGCGAGGACAATCGCGCGGTAGCCATTGCCCGGTGGCTCGCGGAACAGATCGGCGGAGGCGCGCTTGCCCACACGACCCGACGTTCCGCCGCGCGAGAATTGCGCGACGAGTTGCGGGATGCATGGCGAGATCTGTGCGATGCGTTGCCGAAAGCGTGGCTGGTGGAATCGCCCGTGAACAGCCAACACGCGGTTGCCGAGCTTGCTGCAGAAGGAGCGATTGGTGAGGGATTGTTCCCGGTCCCGATCGGATGCCGTCTGGGGGAATCGACACCGGACCTGCGGCCTGACCAAGAACGATTGGATTGTGCGCTGTCGATCTTGGGACAACGGCTGGAAGCAGGAGACGAATCGGAGCGTTTTCGGCACTCGCGGCTTCTGCTCGCCGAGACACTGCTTGCCAAACGAAACGACCGCCCTATGGGCGATCATCTGGTCCGTCTGCCGTTGCTCCGAGCGATCAGATTGCCGGAGGATCGAGAGGAAGCTTGGTCCATTGCCGAGTTGGGTCGCCAGATCAAGAACCGCCGCGTGTTCGCTACTCCGGCTTCGGAGGTTTTGGAGTACGACGGTATGGACGGAATCGGTCCATCACGGCCTTCCGATCCGAAGCGGGCCGTCATAGAACTGGCGAAGGCGCTCGACGAAGTAGTCTGGTTGGTGAACGGCGACAGGGTGACGTCCGTCGCCAATGCACCGTCACCCACACCAGAGGCATTGGCCGCCGCGGTGCTTCCCACCAAACAGTTCGCCGATCCTGACCGTCGTACAAGCCTGCTCGACCGGTTCGCACCGAACATTTCTGACCACGTCAATGTTCACTTGGCCACCCGTGTGCTGCTTACAGGGTGTGCCGAAAATGTCGTCGGAAAAGACACGGAAATTTTCCACGGCCGCGACGGAAAGAGGCGACCACTTCACATCCTGTTGCGTCTGCTCGACCAATCATGGCGCGCAGTTCAAGGAACGTGGGTTGAATCGATTTCGCAAGACCTCGCTATCGCCCTTTCTATCAGTCAGGCCGATGTCGAAGCGCTACACCGAATTCTCGATGACTGCCTTGAGAGACCTGTTGACTGGACAGTGCTTAGCGACAGGGAGGCACAGTATCTACTCCAATACTTGTACAGCGCGGAACCAGAGGCTCAACAACGCTGGCGCAGGATGCCACTGCACCGAGGGGTTCACGGAGGTCGCGGGGCAATCAACCGATGCACATGGCGTTCGACAGGAAGGACAGAAGAATCGCGGTTGCCGCCGGAACTCGGGGCGGAAGTGCGCCTCCTGGATCCGGATTCCGAACTTGTTCATCTCTACGACTCCGTTCCCGCCATCGACCGTGATGGCATTCTTCGACTCATGCTGGAGGACTCGCGGCCGTGGCGTTTCGCTGAACGAATCGTGCAGGCCGTTCGTTCCGACGACGGCCAACTGATGCTACCGCAAGCCTCTGGCCTGCGCGAACTACTGAGACACAGATGTTGGCTGCCGGATCGCGATGGCGGGGGGCTTGAGCCGGAATCGGTGCTCGTCGCTCCCCAAGAAGTGCTGGATGCCGTCTCCGATCTAGACTCGTCCAATGCCTTCCGCAACAAGCGGCTTCCCGACGCCGTCGACCCAAGGATTTGGGAAATGGCGGAGCGGGTGGTTCGCGAAATCCTCGGGCGCCAGGGTCGGGACCGCCAAATACAGCGGATGGTCGACGCCTTGGATACCAATCAGGTTGTGCGGATGAATGGCGGCACATGGCTTGTTATGTCGGACCCAACGCTGGTCGACTCTTCATTGATCGCGGACGCACTTGAAACACCTCTCCCCGGCAGCCATCCCGGCTGGAAGCTCGTGCACACGGTAAGGGATGCCTTGCGACGCGAGAATAGCGGATTCCGAGATGATTCCGAACCGTTCGTGAAGTTGGCAAGAGCTCTCTGTGGGCCTGTCCCCTCGGAATGTCAGATCGCAATGCTGACGTGCCTTGCCGCCTCCAGACCGGCAAAGGACTCTCCGGGCGGGCGTGTGTTCAATAGACTCCTGTACTGTTTCGCCGAGACGGATGTTTTTTTTGCGCATGTCCTGCCAAAGCTCGACCTACCGACCCAAGACGGTAATTGGCACACGAGCCGAGACGTCGCGAGAACCGAAACCGGGGTCGCACGTCGGCATCGCCTGATTCTAGAACTTCGCCCAACACTTCAACGGACCGGCGACGACCGGGTGTTCCCTAAGAGCCATGTTGGAAACTGCCGGAGTCGATCCGCATTGGAGACATTGGAGAGGTACTTCGAACCTTGGCGTGGCCGCCTCCCGAACGGCGCTGTCGGCGCATTCCTCAGTCTGCTGGGAAGCGGCTTGCACGATGTCATCGCGAACCTCACCCAGCAATGGCTTGGCGAAGATGTCAGCATCAACGGGATGCATAGCAAGTTGGTCAGCCCAAATGGACAGGATCCCTTTGCAGATTTAGGTGTCTGGATCTCACCACAGGTCGCGCATGGTGACCGTGTGAGTGCGGTCAACGTCCTGGGGTCGTGCGTGGAAATGGAAGCCGAACCCGACGACGACACCCTGTTCGCCATAGATCCCATTCTGTATCCCCGCTCAATGGGTTGGCTTGCGCCCCTTGGCGCCTTCTGGGAGATTACTCTGCGTAACGTCGACCCGCAGAGCCGCTCCAGTTCTGAGCTCATACACCTGCTCGGCGCCACCGCCGAGAAATGGGCATCCAAGTACCTTAAGCTGGATCGCGAGCAGGTGAACCTCTGGTGGTCACAATGGGGCAAGAGTTCCCAGGCAGACCTCGGTCCCGTGCTCGCGTCCATCAAGGCGCATTTGCCGCTTACGCTTCAACAACTCGACGTAAAGGAGAGCGAAACGCTCCGGTTCGCCCTCAGGGAGGCCGAGCGGGCGCAAAGGAAGCGGGAGCAGGCGCCCTCTGACGAAACGCTCGAGATCGAGAGTAAAGCGCTTGACCGCTTGGCGAAGCTGATTGAAGCTCCCGAGGAGCAGACATTTCTTTGGAAGCGGGTCAACGGGCTGATGCTCCGCTATGGCTACAGAAGCGATAGCGTGCTGTTGGAACTCGCACAAAATGCGGACGACGCACTTGCGCAGGCCTCCGAGATCAAGGGTGGGCCGCTGCCGGCCAATACTTGTCGTCTCTTGATTCGTGTCCACGAGCATGACGGCACGGTGACCGTGGACGTTGTTCACTGGGGGCGCCCGATCAACGACACCGGTGGTGCGGCCTTCCCGGCCGGCCGGGAGCGTCAGTGGGATCAGGATCTATACTTCATGATGCTCATGAATCTAAGTGGTAAGCCCGGTGAAGCGCCTGGAAGCGCCTCGTCTTCTTCGACTACCGGCCGCTTTGGCCTCGGCTTCAAGTCGGTCCATCTTGTCTCGTCGTGCCCATCCGTGGTCAGTGGCTTCATCGCTTTCTCCATTGCCGGTGGGTTGCTGCCGCAGGAACGAGCCGTCGCAGACGATGCGGATTCACTGATGGTTGAAGGCCGTCGGACAACGCGCGTCCGGCTTCCGCTACGCCCGGATGTCGACGCGCAAACACTGATCCAGCAACTGTTCTGTCGCTTTACCTACGCACGTTCTCTGTTGCCTGTATTCGCGCGGCAACTGCGGGAAGTGGTTATAGAAGGCGGACCCTTTTCGGGCGTTCACGTCTTCGACCGAAAACCCATCGACGACGCCCCCGGGTGGTCGGTTGGCGCTGAGACCGAGCTACCCGACCACGATGGTCGCTGGCGAATCCTTTGTTTCCGACCGGCGGACGCAGGGCGAGAAGACATGGGTACCGCGGCGTTGGCCGTCGGAATCCGAGAGGGTGTTTCAACACCCTTCGACTCCACTTTGCCGTTTCTGTGGAACGTCACGCCTACGAGCGAGAGTTGGGGCTGTGGATACGTCGTCAACGGACCCTTCAAGCTTGACCCGGGAAGAACTCATGTCTCGCTCGACGACCACACGACCCTTCGAGCGGTCGGTGGCTTCGGCGAAGCGCTTGGAAGGGGTTTGATTGAGCTTCACGACGTGTTGGTCGATCCATCGGATGCATCCCTTAGGGCATTGGTCAACCGAGACGGCCGGGTTTTCTTGTCTTCGCTGTGGAAGGTTCTCGCGCTTGGCCTGAATAACGCTGATACACTGCGTCAGAAGTTTCTCCGAGAGTTGCATGGGAACGGTCGCGGGATCTCCGCGTGGATGGCTGCCCGCTCGGTCGTGCCCACTGGTCTCCCAGCGCCATTTTCCCCGCTGCTTCCCCCGCTGAATGCAGGGATGTCGTGTGAAGTTGCCGTCGGCGGTTTGGACGACCCAAACGTATGCGCCGTCCTCGCTGAAATCGACGATGAAGAATTCCGGCCACTAGTTGGCAGCCGCCGCATCGTATCCGAGGAAACCCATCGACTCCTGGCGCCACTGCGCACTCTCGGGGATAAAGATAGGAATCGCATCCGTTCGACTCAGATTCGCCCGTGCGACCTGTTGGAGGCGCTGGCTGGGCAGTGGGGCTACGACTTGACGCCGGCGCGGCTACACGCGTTACGGCCACTATCCGAAGGTACGGCTTGGGACTTGATTTCCAACGATCCGAATGGGGCAACTTGGCGCCCCAGGTTGCAAGCGCGATCAGCCGACGGAAGCTCCCAGCCGCTGCAAAGACTGCTGTTTCGAGAAGCCTCCGCATTACGGGATGAGACTGACGGAGACCTCAGGGACGAATTCCTGCGGTCTGCCTTCGCTCCTAACGTTCGGATTCTCGATTCTCCGTACATCGAGTGCCGCGAAGATTGGACCGTGTGCCGGTGGCTTCGGATGCAGCATCGCGTTGATGCCAACGAAATGGCGGATTGGTACACTGGCCTCGAGGAGGACCTTCGCCCCGCCGCAGTTCGCTATCTGTTGGACGGAGAATTGCAGGAGCGCGTTCTATCGCATCTCGTCTCGCGCAACACCCGACCGCCGTGGCTTGTGGCCTTCGACGACGTCCGCCGAATGCTCGAAGACCTGTGCACGGAACCTTGGCGTCGCCAGAGACTTCTGGGTGCCTTGTTTCCCGACCGGTTCCATGCAATAGAACCAACATCACCACCGGTTCCGGACTCCAAGAAATTCTTCAACCTGTTATTGGCATGGTGGGACGATCCTGCCGTGCGCACCAAAGTGATCGCTGCCTGCGAGAAGCAGGCTTGGCCGGAATGGCTGCGGCGAGACGGTATTTCAGGCCGCCTGCAAGCCGGCTCGGAAGATCACTGGCTCGCCCTATTGGTTCTCGGCGCGTGCCGAAGCCTTGGTCGTACCCAGGACTATCACCACCGCAGATTTCTCGAGCTGGCCCACGAGCGGGGATGGTGGGACATATTCACGAACCCCGACGATGTGGGTGCCTGGATGGGAATGCTGCGGGGCTGGCAGGACGACTCATGTGCCAAGCTGATCTACCCGAGTTGGATGTCACTGTTTCCAGCGATCTATCAACTTAGTCGATATCGGGATGTATATGTTCGTTTGCTCAATTCGGCCGGACTACGTCCTGATAACATGTATCAAGTGACTCGTTTGCTTGCGCCGCGGGTGGACGAGGCACTCACGGGCGCAGGTACTCACTTCGATGCGCCGCCCGCGCCGCTCGACATGGGTCTCCACTGGGTGCTTCGGGAACTCGTGCGTCTGGAAGTTGTCGAGGGCGAGCATTTATTCCCGGACTGCTGGGTACCATCGGAGCAGGTGCTTCGATTGTTAGACGCCCTTGGCTTCGACCGGCCGGTTGACGGCATGTCCAACTCGCAGAAGGCGCGTGCCATCTTCCGTTTTCTGGCTTCCGAGTTGGGGACGGCGACCCCAAATCTTCATCGTGCGTTTGACGTACCGCTTCGGCACGTGTCCTCGAACGAGGTTCTGCGCCTTCGGTTCGGGTTGGACCAATGATGGCACCATTCAACAGCAACGCGGTTGTCCGGCATCCTCGTTTCGGTTCCGGCCAAGTCTTGTTGGGTCAGGGCGAGAGCGTAGTCGTCCGCTTCGAGCACGGGATAGAGGAATGTCTGGCCGCCGACCTCGAACTCGTCGAGGGTCTGGCCGAGCGAATGACCGCCGGACGGCACGACCCCGCGCTGCATGTCGCCACGCGGATTCTCGGCGAGTGCATTCGATCAGTTAACGACGCCTGGGGTGTTTTTTCCCGATCCCGCATTGCCTTGCTGCCGCACCAACTCTGGGTCTGCAAGTGCGTGCTTGAGTCGTGGCCGACGCGATGGCTGGTGGCGGACGACGTGGGACTTGGCAAGACGATCGAAGCGGGGCTCATCCTCACTCCGCTGCTGTCGTCGGGGCGCGTGCGTCGGCTGCTAATTTTGGCGCCCGCCAGCCTGGTCTCACAGTGGCAAGTGCGACTGCGGGAAATGTTCGACATCCGAATCTCCAACTACGTTCCTGCTGCCGATACGGAAGCATCCGACTTTTGGAACACCCAAGACCGGGTGATCGCCTCGGCGCATACGTTGCGTCTCGACACGGGCAATCGTTGGGAGCGCCTGTTCGACGCACAACCGTGGGACCTCGTACTCATCGACGAAGCTCACCACATGAACGTAGACGAACAAGGCCACCGCACGCTCTCGTACCAGCTCATGGAGCATCTCCAAGAAAGGGGCATGATACGATCCCTAGTGCTCTTCACCGGCACACCGCATCGCGGCAAGGACACGGGATTCCTTTCTCTGCTGAAGCTGCTTCGACCCGAAGATTTCAACCCCGAACAGCCTCTCGAAGAGCAGGTGGAGAAGCTGCGCTCGGTCATGATTCGAAACAACAAACAGTCTGTAACGGATATGTCTGGCAAGCCACTGTTCACGGACATACGATCAACACGAGAGACCTACGCGTATTCCCCACAAGAAGCTCGGTTCTACGATCAACTCACGCAGTTCATCGTGACCGGCAAGGCCTACGCAGCGGGTCTTGGCTTCCAAGACCGGCGTATGGTGATCCTAGTTCTGATCACGATGCAGAAATTAGCATCGAGTTCCGTGGCTGCAGTGCGACGGGCCCTTGCGCGACGGCTCGTACGGCTACAGGAAGCCGAGGCCAGATTGGAAGAGTCTCGCGTGGATCAGGAGCGCCTTGAAGAGTTGCAGGCAGAGGACGACCCAGCAAATCTGGACGAGATCAGTCGATTGGAAGAGCGCCTGGCGGAAACCCTGAGCGGAGTCGATCTCAATCCGAACGAGATTCCAGCCTTACAGGAGTTGTTGGTGGCGGCGAACAATGTGACCGATGAGACAAAGATCGAGCGCATTCTCGCCGTCATCGACGAATCCTTTGTCGACCGTTCCGTGCTCTTCTTCACCGAATACAAGGCTACTCAGGCACTGCTAATGAGTGCGCTGCACAAACGCCACGGTGATGGTTGCGTGACATTTATCAACGGCGACGGTTTCGTTGAGGATGTCCAAGACGCCTCGGGAATGGCCTCACATCGTAGGGAGGACCGACGCCTTGCTGCGGCGCGGTTCAACCGGGGTGAAGTGCGTTTTCTCGTTTCCACGGAAGCGGCTGGCGAGGGCGTTGACCTCCAGGAGCATTGCGCCGCACTGATTCACGTGGATCTGCCGTGGAACCCCATGCGCTTGCATCAACGCGTGGGGCGCTTAAGTCGCTACGGTCAAACCGAGCCCGTCGATGTAGTCACCGTACGAAATCCGGATACGGTCGAGAGCCGCATCTGGGACCTTCTGGACGAGAAGCTGAAGCGAATTAACCTGGCTTTCCAGGGTGCGATGGACGACCCTGAGGACATTCGCCAGCTCGTGGTTGGTATGGCGTCTCCGGGCATGCTCACCAAGGTGTTCGCTGATGCCGATCCCACACTCGATACACAGACGCTCGACGACTGGTTCGACACGGAGACGGCGACGTTCGGCGGCCAAGACGCCGTGAACACTGTGCGCAATCTGGTTGGCAATGTCGCACGCTTCGACTTCGGAGCGGTCGCGGGGCAGATTCCGCAGGTGGATCTGCCAGACCTCGTGCCATTTTTCAAAGCCGTCCTTGCGGTGCGTGGTCGTCGACCCGACCAAACGGAGGACACCCGGCTGCGCTTCCGGCCGCCGGACGAGTGGAAGGACGACTTCTCGATTGCAGCGGTCGACCGCTACGACGTCCTCTTCGCCCGAGAACCGCAACCAAACGAAGGGGAGGATGTCGCTGGGGTAGGACTGCGCGTAGTCGACCGTGCGGTTCGCGACGCGGTGGAACTAACCGGGGCTTTCGCAACAATACGAGGATTGGATGCGCCGGTCTTCGTGTTCAGTGTGCGGGATCGTATAACCAGCTCCGATGGTCCTGTTCGCGGCGTTGTCGTCGCAGCCGAGTCGCGCAGCGACGGTAGCTGGTCGCTAGTTCGAGACTGGGAACTCATGCAACGCCTGAACCCGCTGGCTGACAAACCCCGCGGCCTAGCCTTTGCGGACGCGCGGCCAGCGTACGACGTTTCCGATCACATGGATGTTGCACGGCGGTATGTCGAGTCGCAGATCGGCGAGCTTGAACTTCCTTTTGTGTTGCCGGATCTTGAGAGTGTGGCTTGTCTTGTCCCCGCAGAAGCAGCGAGGCACGGCAGCTAGACCGAACGGGATCGTATACCCATCCTATCTCCGCGATGACACCTGTCCGGTTGAGCCGGTTAGGCCGGACAAATCAACGACGACCGCCCCTGCCACACTCGCACAAGAAGCGGACCAGCTCGAAAAACCGCACAACTACGGAGCTGACCGACTATTCGAGATCGTTCAGCGCGTGGATCAACGCGTCGGCGATTTGCGTGAGTCGGTCAGCCGCTGCGTCGATAACCGATTCGTGCTCCACACCTGTCTTAAGCGCAATTGGAAAAGATCGCGAGTTAGCATCCACTACGACGCCTTCGCCAAACAACTGCTCGAATCGCGTCCAGATCGGATCGACCCCATACCACTCTCCGCTCCAGATGTGACACCAAATAGGTGTAGAACCCTCCTGCTTCCAATACCGAAGGTCCACGCCTAGCCAGACTCCGATCCGGTCGCGGAGCAGCAGATATCGTCCGGTCGTGTGGTAGCCGTGAGACGGTCGTAGACCTTTCGTGCTTGCCACACGTCGAGTCTTCAGTCTCTCCGCAATTGCTAACACGAGATCGGCATAGTTGATCATCCGTGTCGGCGTCTGCTGGTTTGTCAGTTCTTCCTGGCGCAGCGGCAGAAACGCGTCCGCGTTCATCCGATCCGTCAACACTCGTAGTTGGGCGACATCCGCCTCGATCCTGCGCACGGTCCATAGGTTTTCAAGTACGCGACGCCAACTTGTGATCGCGAGGATTCGACCATTCGGCAATGTCGCCAATGGGTCCGGCGCATGTCGTTCGTTCCGTACTTTCGCCTCGCCGCAGCGCAGTTTGAGTTCTTGCCAGACCGTGGACACTTCGGTCTTTGGGCACTATGAAAAGGAGCAATGCGCCGGCACCGTTGGTCGGTAGTTCTTCGAGGTACTTGACCGGCTGGTGAGGGGTTAGGCCTGCCCAGAATTTGTTCTCGACCAACACACGGCAAGTGTTCGAGTCGTCGTAGATCGACAGATCGGGACGTGCGTCTTCGTCGCCGTGGGTTGTCTCGCTCTCTACACGACGGGGCTTTACTTTCTCGCGAATCTCCTCGGGCCACAACTCCGCGAACTTGAAGAGGGCATCTTCGTGACCGAGCAAGTACTCGAGAGCCAGCGTGGCTGTGGGCTCCGGTGCATTGTTTCGTAGGACGACGTGGGCGAACACGCTCGAATCGGTCATACCGGGAGTCCCCGAAAAGGCGGGACACTAGCAAAGTCGTCGTGCTGGCGCCGCCAGTCCTACCAGCACGTCCTCGCCCAGTCGCTCGTTTCCGCAAGCTCGTCGTCCCTCGCGCAACCGTTGTCGACCCATCCGTTCGACGTCCTCAGTTTCCGGCCGTCGTCCACGCCCGCTACCAATCCCGCAGGTCGCCTGCGTTCGCCCGCAAAGGCGGAACCGCCACGAAGGATGCGAAACATGACCAGTCTGCGGTGCACCGCAGACGGGTTCGTTTGGTGACTCTACGCGTAAAGGGGACGCATCCCCTCACAAGTCCCGCAGGTACTGCGCCTCATAGAGCGGCCAGTTGGTAACCACGCCGTCTCGGCCGCCGCGGGGATCGGCCGTTAGTGTGATCGCTCGTTCGGGCGCGTAGCGGCTAATGTAGGAGCTCAAGCTCTTGGCGCGGCTGCGACGCCGGCTCTTCACCTCCACGGGGACGATCTCGCCGTTCCGGGCTTGGTGAAGGAACTCGATTTCAGCGCGTCCCTCCGCCCAGCCGTAGGTCGGATGGCCGACGCGGGCACATAGTTCAGTCTGGACGAAGTTCTCCGCTATGAAACCCTTGTATCCGTATTTGGGCTCGCGCTGCAACGCGTAGGGGAGGCGCAGGAGGTATCGGAGAATGCCGATGTCGAAGAGGAACAGGCGGAAGCGGCTCTCCTTCGTAAGATGCGGCAAGGGCGGGGTCGGCTCGCTGACGATGGGATAGCACTTCCACGCCAATCGGCACTTCTCCAGCCAATCGATGGGACCCCGGAGATCCTGGTAGCCGCGCTTGCGTGCCACCACACCTTGAAACCGGAAGCGCTTTACCGAGCCGTCAAGCGTCGTCTCTAGTTGGCGGGGAATGTTGTGGAAGACCGCGTCGATGTGCTGCGCATGTGCGGGGCCGGCGTACTTGCCGAAATCGCGCTCGAACCCTGTCACAAGGTCGCTGTGGATCGTCTCGACCTGGCTGATGCGCTGGGCCATGCCGTGCCGGGGGTCGAACCACGCCGCCACCGCCTCGGGCATCCCGCCCACGAAGGTGTAGTCCAGAAACAACGACCACAGCCGTTCGTGTGCCGTGCTGCTCCTTGCCCGTGTGCGGAACATCTCCAACAGGCGCGTCTGTCCGGAAGCCATCACGAACTCTTCGAAGCAAAGCGGGAACAGCTCGAGGCGGCTCACTTTGCCGACGGGAAATGAGGTCAACAGGCCGATATTGGAGCCAGTCGCGCAGACGAACGCGTTCGGCATCTGCTCGGCGAAGTACTTGAGGGAGTCTAGGGCCGACTGGCAGTCGCCCACCTCGTCGAAGAAGATGAGATCCCGCGCCAGATCGACGGGCTCGTTGAACCGCACCTCGATGTTGTCGACGATGGTGCGCGGCGCCAGGCCGTCGGCGAACACGCTCGCTAGTCCCGGCGCAAAGTTGAAGTCCAGCTTGTGGACCTTGCGAAACTGCCGGGCACCGAAGATCTGTTCGATTAGGTGCGTTTTGCCAGTCTGCCGCGCACCGTCGATCAGCACCGGCTTGCGGCGGGGTTCCCGTTTCCAGGACAGCAGGTCGTTGTAGAGCAACCGATCCATCGGGTTGTGCGATTGCCAGAACGTCGTGAGAGTAGCACGCTTCAGACTTTTATGTGGATAAAAGTCTGTTATCTCGTATTTTTTAATAGATAAAAATGCACTACAGGTGTACTTTCAGGGACTCCAATGGTGCCGGAACGGGACAACGCCGCCAAAGGGCCCGCGCCCGCAAGGCCGCGCACTCGTCGTTTGGCCCTAGCCCCACGGCCCCGTCCCCTACGGCGTTTCGTCGTCTCCTGCGGCGAGCGCCGCGAGCACCTTCGGCGGCGACATCGGCAGTTCCCGCAGACGCAGCCCGACGGCATCGTGGATCGCGTTGGCGACCGCTGCCATCGGCGGGGCGATCGGGACTTCGCCGACGCCGCGTACACCGTGCGGGTGGGCGTCGTTCGGGACTTCGACGACCACGGTGTCGATCATCGGCAGGTCCGATGCAACCGGCATGCGGTAGTCCAGGAAGCCGGCGTTGTCGAGGCGACCGGAGGCATCGAAGATGTACTCCTCGTTGAGTGCCCAGCCGATGCCCTGGGCGACACCGCCTTGCATCTGGCCTTCGACGTAGCCCGGGTGGATGGCGCGGCCAGCATCCTGAACCGCAGTGTAGCGAATCACTTCGACGCGGCCGGTCTCCTCGTCCACTTCGACATCGCAGACGTGGGTGGCGAATGCCGGCGCGGCACCCTGCGCGTTCACCGACACGTGCGCGGTGATCGGGCCACCGGTCTGCGCCGCCTTGGCCGCGAGTTCTGCGAGGGAGAGGGGCTCGAAATCGCCGGCGTTGGCGCCCGCCGGACGGGCGTGGCCGTTGTTCCAGTCGACGGCATCGGCGTCGATGTCCCAGAGCAGTGCCGCGCGTTCGCGCAACTGCTCGACCACCCGCTCCGTAGCTTCGGAAACCGCGGTACCGGCCGAGAAGGTCACCCTGCTGCCGCCCGTCGTGGCACTGTAGCCAATGGTATTGGTGTCGCCGACCTGTACGCTGACGTTGTGGTAGTGGATGCCGAGGGTCTCGGCGACGATGTTAACCATCGACGCGCGCGAGCCGCCGATGTCCGGATGTCCGGTGGTGACCGCGACCGTGCCGTCCTCGTTGACGTTCACCTGCGCACTCGATTCCCCACCGACGTTGAACCAGAACCCACAGGCTACGCCGCGACCTTGGCGGCCATTCTTCGGCGTGGCGTAGTGCGGGTGGTCCTGGGCGGCGTGCAGCGTTTCTTCGAAGCCGATTCGGCGGAACGTCGGCCCGTAGGCGGCCCGCGTACCTTCCCTGGCGGCGTTCTTGAGCCGGAACTCGATGGGATCGACACCGATTTCGTTAGCCAGTTCGTCGATCACGGACTCCACGCCGAACGCGGCGATGGGGGAGCCGGGTGCCCGGTAGGCGTTGCACTTGGGCCGGTTCGCCACCACGTCGTAGCCCACCACCTTGACGTTGTCGATGGCATACGGCGCGAAGGCGCAGTTCGATGCCCCGCGCACCGGGGAGCCGGGGAATGCCCCGGCCTGGAACCGGAAGGTCGCCTCCGCCGCGACGATCCTGCCGTCCCGCCGTGCACCGATCTTAATGGTGTTCGACGAGCCAGCGGTCGGTCCGGTGGCGCGGAACACCTCCTCGCGGGTCATCACCATCTTCACCGGTGCACCGGCCTTCTTCGACAGCGTGTAGGCCAACGGCTCGAGGTAGACGATGGTCTTGCCCCCGAACCCGCCACCGATCTCCGCCGGGATCGCGCGGATCTCGGAGAGTTTGGCACCCGTCATCTTGGCGGTCGCGTTCCGGACCATGAACTGGCCCTGGCTCGAACTCCAGATGGTGGCGCGACCGTCCGCCGCTACGCTGACCAGGCAGGCGTGCGGTTCGATGTAGCCTTGGTGCACCGGCTTCGTCTTGAAGTCTCGTTCGATAACGACATCGGCCTCGGCGAATCCGTCCTCGACGTCTCCCAGCGTAAATTCCGCGCGGCTGGCCACATTGGTCGGCGCATCCGCTGCCGAGTCGTCGCCCTGGGTGCGCAGGAACTCGTGGAGCACCGGGGCGTCCGGCTGCATCGCGTCGTCGACGTCGATCACCCAGGGCAGCGGTTCGTAGTCGACGTCGATCAATTCGAGGGCGGCTTGGGCAGCCTCCGCGGTGGTGGCCGCTACCGCTGCCACCGCATGCCCGGCGTAGAGCGCCTTGTCGCGGGCCATGACGTTGCGGCTCACGAAGCGCATGTCCGCAGGACCGACCAGCACGGGCGTGTCGAGGGGAAAGTCCACCAGGTCGGCGCCGGACATCACGGCCTTGACGCCGGGTGCCGCAGCGGCTCGGTCGAGGTCGATCGACACGATCCGGGCGTGGGGATGCGGGCTGCGCAGCACCTTGCCCCATAGCATCCCCGCTTGCGCGAAGTCGGCGCCGAACGCCGCCCGTCCGGTGACCTTGTCCTCGCCGTCGGGGCGGATCGTGCGCTTACCGATCCACTGGTTGTCGATCTCACTGGTCACCCGTAGTTCTCCTTTTCCACGTTCAAGACCGCAGGGACCGGGACTCGGCGGGGCCATGCTGCAGCGGGCGTCTGTCGACTCGGGCAATACCCGCACGCATCAACCAGACCTGCGATCATCGCCACGGCGCTGCCGCCGCACCCACTCCGCCGGGTCGTCGTCCCATTCGTGTCCGGTGTCATCGATCGCGCACGGTGTCGCGTCAATGTCGTCCCAGCGTTGCTCGTCGTCGAGACCACGTCGAATCAGTTCGCAGATGAAGGCGCTACGCTGGCCGGCAACCGCCCGTCGGTCTAATTCCGCGACTAGGTCGTCGGGCAACGCGATGTGTATTCTCATGGACCTAGATTAGCGCACAGTCCGGCACTGTTGCCGCCCCGTCCGTCACTTCGACGTCTTGCCCTTGATGATCTTCTCGGCTCTGTTCTCGAGCTTCCGGCCATGCCGAAGGAAGTCGAATCCGTCGTCCGCCACGTTGTCGTTGGCAGCAGCGGCGGACCCCGCCGCGGTGCGCTCGCCCGCTGAGGGCTGCGGCGTGGAAACCTCACGCCGACTCCTGTTCCAGCTCCGCCTAGAGGCGCGCATTTCGACCAGAAAGTAGGCGAGCAGCGAGGCGAGGATCACAAGGTTTTTCGCGAAGAACGCCGCCGATATGTACTCGCTCGCCGCTACGGCGCGGTTCGACTCCGGTGGCAACGCCCCGACGTACGCTAGGAACTCGGCGTGCAGGTACATCGCCGCCGCGATCACCGCTCCGCATCCGACGAGCCACTTCCACCGGCGACGCAGCCACAGCAGAAACCCGGAGACGAGAGTGAACTTCAGTAGCTGATTCAGCATGGCGTCAAGTGATGCCGAGAACGATGCCGACGGCGATCAGGGGCACAACCCATAGTTGCTTGCGGATCTTCTCTTCCTCGTCGGCGACGACGACTTCGAGGTCGTCCTCGGTGAAGTCTTCGACGTTGCGTCCATGCAAGGCGATTCGCACCTTGGCTTTCTTGATCGCGCGTTCGCGAATCCTCGACCGCATCTCGCCGGTCAATCGCTCCTTCGCTTTTCGGCCACGGTCCCTCACCGCGCGCAGCACGATTTACTCCGGCGCAGTCGCGGCAGTCTTCCGATGCACGTCCGCAGCCTCCACGTCGCAGCCCTCGTGGTGCAGCCAGCACCGGGCGAAGTGGTCGGCGTGGAGGTCGAAGGATTCGGGGTGGTTGTCCTCGCAGGCCTGCATGGCGTACGGGCAGCGGGCGAAGTAGCCGCAGCCCGCCGGCGGCGCGAAGAGGTCGGGCGGACTGCCGTCGATGGGGGTGAGCACCTGCGCCGAGTCATCCCGATTTGACGGCATGGCAGCCTTGAGTCCGAGCGTGTAGGGGTGTGCGGAGCGGTAGAACACGTCGTCGACGCCGCCCTTCTCGACGACCTCGCCCGCGTACATGACCAGCACCTCGTCGGCCATCCTCGCCACCACGCCGAGGTCGTGGGTGATGAGGATGATGGCCATGTCTCGCTCCCGCTGCAGGTCGCCCATGAGGTCGAGGATCTGCGCCTGAATGGTGACGTCGAGCGCTGTGGTCGGCTCGTCGGCGACAAGGATCAGCGGTTCGCAGGCCAGGGACATGGCGATCATGGAGCGTTGCAGCATGCCGCCCGAGAACTCGAACGGGTACTGCCGGGCGCGTTTGGCAGCCTCCGGGATGCGGGTCATGTCGATCAACTCGATGGCCCGGGAGAACGCCGCCCGGTGGCTCATGCCCTGGTGCACCTGGAGGGTCTCGGCGATCTGGTCGCCGATGGTCATGGTGGGATTCAACGACGTCATGGGATCCTGGAAGATCATTCCGACCAAGCGCCCGCGAATGTCCTTGCCGTCGATCTTCTTCTCGGCGATGACATCCACGCCGTCCAGCATCGCCGTGCCGCTGGTGATCCTGCCCGGCGGCATCGGAATGAGGCCCATGATGCTCTGCACGGTCACCGACTTGCCGCACCCGGACTCGCCCACGATGGCGAGCGTCTTGCCCTTGTCTAGGGAGAACGACACGCCGCGCACCGCCTGGACGGTACCCCCGTAGGTGTCGAACTCGACCCTCAAGTCGTTCACTTCGAGCAGTGCGCTCACGCTCGTCTCCCGTGGCGACGCCGACTAATCCGTTCGCCCTTGCCAGTGTACAACGCCAATCCGGCCTCGGCTTTGTGCATTCGCGACTCTGCCCGCGGGTTTGGACTTTGACCACCCGCGAACGTCGGGCGTATCGTGGCCACCATGCCGAGACGCATGCTGCCGATAGGAATCCAGACGTTCCGCGACCTGCGCGAACGGGGCTGCTACTACGTCGACAAGACGGACTATCTCGCAAGCCTAGTGGCGGAAGGCAAGCACTACTTCCTGTCGCGACCCCGGCGGTTCGGCAAGAGCCTCCTCGTCGACACGGTGAAGGAACTCTTCGAGGGCAACGAACCGTTGTTTCGCGGTACGGCGATCCACGATGGGTGGGACTGGTCCGTTCGACGTCCCGTCGTGCGTCTCGACTTCAGCAACGGCAACTTCAACAAGCCCGGCGACCTGGCGGCCAACGTCACGGAGCAACTGGCGGACATCGAACGCCGCGCCGAGATCGCGACCGAACCCGGTTCAGCATCGCGCCGTTTCGCGCGGATTCTTGAAGCGCTCGCCGAGAAATCCGGCCACCCGGTCGCGGTCCTGGTAGACGAGTACGACAAGCCAATGCTCGAAGTGCTCGACGAGCCAGCGCTCGCCCGCGCCAATCGAGAGTTCCTGCGCGGACTCTACTCGACCGTCAAGTTCAGCGACGCACACATCGCCTTCACACTGTTCACCGGCGTCACCAAGTTCTCCAAGGTCAGTCTGTTCTCCGACCTCAACAACCTTATCGACATCACCTTGGAAGCCGAATACTCCGCCGTGTGCGGCTACACGGACCAGGACATCGACACGGTGTTCGGGGACGAACTGCCGGGGCTCGACCGGGATGCCATCCGCGACTGGTACAACGGCTACCACTGGCTCGGAGAACAGCGGGTCTACAACCCCTACGACATACTTCTGCTCTTCCGGCGCCGCAGGTTCGGTGCCTACTGGTTCGAAACGGCAACGCCCTCGTTTCTCGTTGACACGCTGCTCGAACGTAGTGTCGCCACGCCAGATCTCGACCGCATGGTAGGGACCGAAGCGTTGCTGTCCACCTTCGACATCGACCGGACTTCGACCGAAGCGCTCCTGTTCCAAACCGGCTACCTGACGATCAAGCACGAACAGACCGGTGAGGGGCGGACGCGCTACCGCCTCGGCTATCCCAACCGTGAGGTGCGGCAGAGTCTGAACGAACACCTGCTGAACGCACTGCTCCCACGGACATCCTCCGCCGTGGTGCAACGCTCTTCGCTCCACGACCTGTTGCAAGCCAACGACTTCGAGGGCCTAGAGTCGCAGTTGCGCGCGATCTTCGCCGCCATCCCCCACCAATGGCATACGCGAAACGAGATCGCCAGCTACGAAGGCTATTACGCCAGCGTGGTGTACTCCTGCTTCGCCGCCGAAGGGTTCGACATCGTCTCGGAGGACAGCAGCAGTCGCGGACGAGCCGATATGACGGTCCGGTACAACGACCACATCTACGTGTTCGAGTTCAAGGTCGTGGACCGCGACGCCGAACACACCGCCATCGCGCAGCTACGCGAACGCGGCTACGCCGACAAGTACCGGCACCTAGGCGTACCGATCCACCTGATCGGCGTCGAGTTCAGCCGGGCCGAGCGCAACGTCGCGGCGTTCGAGGTCGAAGCGGCCTGACAGAACGCCTGTCGTCGCCTTCCTGTCTCGCGCTTCCTCGATTCAATGACAGACGGTCGCGAACCCAAGCGACCCAATTCCGAATGTACCCACAACCGACGAACGCATAGCTCCCGAAAAGAGGGCAAAACACTGTGACAGTCGACTCCTTACCTCGCAGCGACCATCCACAACGTGACTGTCTGGTAGGTCAAAATGAGAGCAGCCAAGGCGCAAATGAGTGCAAGCATCGCGCCGATCAGCTTTCGAAGCAGCGTCAAGTCCACCCAACGCTTCCAAAAGCCAAATACGAACCCTGCGGCAAAAAGCCACGCCAAAAGAGTGCAGCAACCCGCCAAAAGGACAACAACAATCACGTAGTCATTGACACTGCGTCACCTAGCCCAAGTCTGCCAAGCGAGATTCTGTTCCGCCCCAGAGATTCTGTTCAGCTCCAACAAGGGGGATTCGGGATTCGGCCCACCGCAACCCATTGATTCCATACCTGATGTCTAGTCAGGCGGTAATTACATCGCGCGAACCCCATGACGTTCGCCCGACTCCGCCTATTGGCACATCGTGGATCGAATCGGATCCTCGGCAATGGACAGGACATCGACGAACTTCTGGCCGCGGTCAACCTCCAGTGGCAACATGATGCACCCGGTCAATGGAAACACTCAGCAACTTCCCCTTTGCAAGCGAGGCCCGCACGGACCGAGTGAGTTGCCGCGCACCTTCTTGCCAGCGGGTTCGCAAGCCGCTTAGGGCGTCCGAAGGATCAACATTGCATTCGGTCACCGCGATGCCGAGCGACGAGTCCGGCCCGAGTACACGCCCGAGGTCGCGTAGATCCGCCAAGCAGTCGACAAGCGAGTTTTCCGCCGCTTCAAACACCTGATAGACGAGCCAGCAGCCCGGTATGACGCCTGCTTCGTCACAGGCCGAGGCCGCTCGGTGGATCATCTGGTATGGCAGCATACCTAGGTCGCGTTCGACTATCGCGCCAGCGGTCCGCCGTTCGAGGAGGTCGCACCAGCCACGCAGTACTTCCGCCTTGTTAGGAGAGTCGCCGAGCCATTCGTGGACCAGTTCATACCTCGGCTCCGTCCATTTCGCTTCAATGGCCATGGCAAACTCCGGTGCCGTGACCATCAGATCAGTATGGGACCAGGGCAATCGCATTTGAAATCACTTGACCTGCTGGGCGGCCCGCACCATGTCGAGGAGGAAGTCGTCGTCCCATCCGGCGCGCTTGATCTTGCCGC
>JAPOYW010000633.1 GCA_026706425.1 Gammaproteobacteria bacterium | reverse complement strand
TGAAGGGCGTCGGCGAACCCCGGGCTGTTCCCGACCAAAGACTCGTCACCGGCTAGCGCGTCTCGTGCGTACACGAGCGCGTCTCGTGCGTACACGAGCCGTTGAGGAGCAGATTCAGGAACTTGCCCAATAGCAACCTGAGTGTGAGCGTCAAGGGCGCTCAAGGAATCTAGCAGATGCATATTGGACTTCTCGCCCTCGATTTCTATCTTGCGGGCTGTGGTTCGCTGAAGGAGAAACGACGACGGCTAGCGCGGCTGCGGGGCAAGTTCGGTCGGGTCACCAATCTTGCGGTGTGCGAGAGTGCCTTCCAGGACTCGCACAAACGGGCGCGTTGGTCCATTGTGGCCGTTGCCGGCGACGCACGGGTCGTGGAACGGTCCCTGACGGAAGTCGAGCAGTGGGTCGCGCAATCGGTGGATGCGACCTTGGTGGACGTCGACCGCGAGGTAATCGCCACGTGAGCCTGTACCTGGTGGTGGCGGCGGTCGTCGTCGCTTTCCTCTGGTTCCGTTCGGGGCGGCGCGCCCGGCTGAATTGGGTTCGGTCCCTGGAACTCGTCGGCCAATGGGATCTCGATTCATCGGTGGACGGTTCTACCGGCGAAGCGCGATCGCTGACGCTGTCGGGCGGACCGCTGGCTGGGCCGTACGTGGCTCGCGACGGCGACACGATCTATCGCGGGACTTGGCGACTCACGGGTGTAACGCTGACGCTGGAACCCGCCGGGGGCCGGGCAGCCCAGTACGAACTGCGCTTGTTCGGTGTGGGTCGGATTGGAATCGACGGCCCGGGCCGTCAGCGAGAGATCTACGTCAAGCGCGACGACAACGTCATTCCGTTTCGCGCGCGGTCTTAGCATCGGGGCCGGACCCACCGGGGCAGGGCATGGCGGCGTTCGACGCGGAACCGTTCCTCGCAAGTCTGACGACCCGGCCCGGGGTCTACCGAATGCTCGGTGCCGGCGGGGCCGTCCTCTACGTCGGCAAGGCGCGCAATCTCAAGGCGCGCGTGACCGCCTATTTCCGTGCCTCCGGGCTGACCGCCAAGACCATGGCTCTCGTCGCCAAGGTGCGCGACATCCAGATCACGGTCACCAGCAGCGAAACCGAGGCATTGCTGCTGGAGCAGAGCCTGATCAAGGCGGAACGTCCGCCGTACAATGTGGTGCTTAGAGACGACAAGTCGTACCCCTACATCCACTTGACCGCGCACCCGTATCCGCGCTTGGCGTTCCATCGTGGCGCCCGGAAGGACGGCAGGTATTTCGGCCCGTTTCCGAGTGCGGCTGCCGTGCGCGACAGCCTGAACATCCTGCAGAAACTGTTCGGCATTCGGCCCTGCGAGGACGGGTTCTTCAAGAATCGTTCACGACCCTGCCTGCAGTACCAGATTGATCGCTGCAGCGCGCCTTGCGTCGGTTTGATCGATCGTGAACGCTACGCCGACGATGTTCGATTGGCCGCGATGTTCCTGGAAGGCAAGAGCCAGGATGTGCTGGCCGAGTTCAAGGCGAAGATGGAGTCCGCTGCCGAGGCCTTGGAGTTCGAGCGGGCGGCGAGGTACCGGGACCAGATCGATCACCTGCGCCGGGTCCAGGAGAACCAGTACGTTCACGGTGCCGGCGGCGACGTGGACATCTTCGGCATTGCGCCGCCGGACGGCAGGGCACCAGGGGGGAGAGACGCCGACGGCGCCTCGAGTGGCGAGGCCGTTGCCGGAGGTCTGGCCCCGGCGCAGGTCTGCATACAGGGGCTTTTCGTCCGGGACGGGCGCCTGTTGGGGCATCGCACATGGTTTCCCAGGAACGAACTGGCGATGTCCGGCGGCGACATGCTGTTCGCGTTTCTTTCCCAGTACTACCTTGGCGGTGGTGATCGGGAGATTCCGAAATCCGTGATCGCGTCGGCGTCTATGGCGGATTCGGACCTTCTGGCGAACGCTCTAGCGGCACGGGCGGGCAGAAAGGTCGAAGTATCCAGTCGCGTACGCGGGCAACGTGCGCGCTGGGCGAAGATGGCGGCGGAAAACGCCGAGATCTCCCTGAGTGCCCTGGTTGCGGATCGGCAGAACATGATGTCCAGGTTCGTGGAACTGCAATCCGCCCTCGAATGCGAGGATCTGCCGAAACGGCTCGAATGCTTCGACATCAGCCATGCCGGTGGCGAGTCGACCGTTGCGTCGTGCGTGGTGTTCGACACCGAGGGCCCGGTGAAGTCGGACTACCGCCGGTTCAACATCGAAGGCATCGCCCGGGGGGACGACTACAGTGCCATCGAGCAGACCATTGCGCGCCGCTATTCGCGCCTGGCACGGGGTGAGGGCGTGCTGCCCGACGTCGTCGTCATCGACGGCGGGGCGGGACAGGTAAACCGTGCGGCCGAGGTACTCAAGAGCCTGCAGTTGGGTGACATCGCGCTGCTCGGAATTGCCAAGGGCCCGACCCGAAAACCCGGGCTCGAAACCATCGTGCTAGCCGGCGGCGGCACCTTGGCGCTGCCGCCGAGCGGGCCCGCCATGCACCTTCTGCAACAGGTGCGGGACGAGGCCCACCGCTTCGCCATCGCGGGTCACCGCGGCCGACGCCAGAAGCAGAAGCGTCGTTCGGTGCTGGACGACATTCCGGGCATTGGGCCACGCCGTAAACGCGAGCTGCTTGCCCACTTCGGCTCCGTGTCATCGATATCGGGCGCGAGTCCCGAAGAAATCTCCAAGGTTCCGGGCATAAGCCTTAAAATGGCGGCGGAGATTCATGGATCGCTACATGGCCAATAGTCTTCTAGGCGTCAGCCTGCCGAATATCCTGACGATCAGCCGGATCGCACTGGTGCCGGTTTTCGCGGTCGTATACGTGGCGACCGACAGCTACCACTGGGTCGCGGCGCTGTTGTTCGCGGGCGCGGCGTTCACCGACTGGCTCGATGGCTATCTGGCGCGAAAGCTGGAACAGGTCACGCCGTTCGGCGCGTTTCTCGATCCGGTGGCGGACAAACTGATCGTCGTCACGGCGTTGGTGCTGTTGATCGGCAGCCATGCCAACCCCTGGATGACACTGCCTGGAATCATCATCGTGGGACGGGAGATCGTCGTCTCCGCGCTGCGGGAGTGGATGGCCGAGATGAACCGCCGCGGCCTGGTTTTGGTTTCCTGGGTCGGGCGCCTCAAGACGACGGTCCAGATGGTCGCCATCATCGTGTTGCTGGCCAACCCGCCGGAGATGCGCCCCTGGGCGGTCGTCGGCTTGGTGCTGCTCTACGCCGCGGTGTTTCTCACCATCTGGTCGATGATCACCTACGGTCGGGCCGCATGGCCAACCCTCCGGGACGGTTTGGGGGACGCGGACGGCTGAGTTGGGTGTCTGTGTTAGGATTCGTTCCTTGGGCGCCTACTGGGCTGTCGATGCGACAAGCGGTGGTGTTCGTGGGCTGGATGGCAGAGTGGTCATGCAGCGGACTGCAACTCCGTTTACGCCGGTTCGATTCCGACTCCAGCCTCCAATCGCGTCGTTGACGCACCGGCTGTGGTAAGGTTCGCCACTTGGATGGGCCGCGGCCCACTTAACGAGTTGGGTTAGGGGTATGGAAGTCACGACTGAGAACGAGAACGGGACGCTCATTGCCAAGGCGGGGGGGCGGATCGACGGTACCAACGCCGCCGACTTTGAGAACACCATGCAGGAGGCAATCGGCGGCAGCGAAGGAGCGGTCGTCCTCGACTGCGAAGAACTGTCCTATATCAGCAGCGCGGGCCTTCGCGCGATCTTGCGTATCGCCAAGGATCTCAACCGGCGGGCCGTCAAGTTCGTACTGTGTTCGTTGTCCGACCCCATTCGGGAAGTGTTCCAGATCAGCGGTTTCGACAAGATCATCAACATCCACACGGATCGAGGCGGTGCCGTTTCGGCCGTAGCTTCCTGACGTTCCCATAGGACAGATCTGCTCCTAGACGGCTCGAGTACTCGCGAGACGCGCCAGCCTTCCGGCCAGTTTCCTGCCCAGTTCCTCGTGGCCACCCGCGAAAGCCCATCCGGCGGCCGTACCGTCGTAGACGGTGTCGCGAAGCGATAGGTCGGCGCCGCGGTCCAGCAACGCGTCGACCAGTTGGCTGTCCCCGTCGATGGCTGCCTGGTGCAGGGCGGTTGCACCGTCGCCGCGACGGGCGTTCACATCGACACCCGAATCGATGAGCGCGAACAGCATTTCTCGCTCCCTTAGCCCAGCGCACTCCAAGACGGCTTGGGCGGCGAGGTCGGATTCGGGGTCGAAGCCATCCACTTGTTGAGGGTCGCGATCAACTAGCTGGCCAAGCAGTCGATAGACATCGGGCACCCGCGCACCGCCCTTGGCGAGCGCGCTGACCATCGACACGGTCAATCCCGCATCCCTGGGGTGACCGCTGCTCGTCAAAAGGCCAACCGTGGTCTCGTCCGGTCCTCCCCGGTAGGTGTAGCAGGACGCGTTTGGATCGGCACCGGCGGCGAACAGCCTGTCGATGACCTCGACCGCGTTCGCCGGCGTCTTCTGGCGGTGGCCCTCGATGCCGTTGGCACCGAGGTAGTGCAACAGGGTGCAGCGGTGGGGACGGGCGGACCGTGCCGTCGCAAGGACCGGGTTTGCGCGCAGCAGGCGGTCGAGGGTGCCGATGTCCCCGTCGACAACTGCATCCGCGGCGCGTTCGTAAACGGCAGCGAAATCCGCATCGTCGTAGAGAACCGAGGGCTGCCTGGGACGATGCGGTGCCAGCAGCGCCAGCACCGCGTCGCTCGAAGCGCCCGTGCTGCGTTGGGCGACGTCGAACGGCGTTTCGCCCGCGTAGTTCACGGCCCGAGTGTCGGCGCCCGCATCGATTAGGTACTCGACCGAAACGGTGTTGCCTTCGCTGGCGGCCACGTGGAGTGCCCGGTTGCCGTCGTCGTCCACGGCATCCGGGTCGACGTCGCCCCCCAGCAGAAGTCGAACCGCGTCGTTGTTTCCCATGCGAACGGCCCTGCAAAGCCAGGCGTGGTCGATGGGCGTCAACCCGGACCGGTCCCAGCCCCGGGCGGCGTTTTGTTCGTCACCGGCGAAACACGCCGACACCCAGCGGTCAACAGTACGAATGTGGTCTTCGTCGGCGCCGCTTCGGCGAAGGAGGGCGAGGTGGGTGTCCCTATTGAGGCAGGTGGCGACGGCAAGCGGCGTGCGTCCTCCGCGATCCCGGAAATGGACATCGGCGTCCTTGCCGAGCAGGGCCTCGACGATGTCGGAGTCGTTGTCCAGGACCACTGCTTCGTGGAGGCAATTGCCTTTGAAGCCCCACGTTCCCATGGTCCAGTTCGGGTCGGCGTCGTGATCCAGAAGCAGACGAACGAAGCCGAGGTCGTTGTGGGCGAGGCAGTGGGGCAAGGCATGGCAGGCGTGCCATTGGGGAGGGTCGTAGCCGAGCAGGACTTCAAGGCTCTCGAGGTCGCGATGCCGCACGGCTTCCCACATGGCGGAGCCTTCGTAGAGGGTCGGGCCGTCGGCGATGTGCGCACCCGCCGCCAGGAGCAGCTTCGCGAGATCCGGATTGCGAGCCCGACCGATCGCGCCGCCCAGGGCCGTGCGGTAGCCGCGGATGGTCTCCGATTCGCGGGTGCCGGTATTCGGATCGGCACCCAGGTCGAGCAGCGCTTTGGCGATGTCGAGCCGGGCGGATCGGTTGGCGTCGTCGTCGTTTCGGTAGCGGGAATTCACAAGATACAGGAGGGGAGGCCAGGCGTTCGGACCGGTTCCGGCATTGACGGTCCCGTCATCGAGGTCGTTGACCGCGTCGGGGTCGGCGACTGCCAGCCGACACGGGATGGAGCGTTTCCATTCCGACGCGTCGGCCATGATCGCATCGGCAAGTGCATCGTCGCCGGCAAGCGCGGCATCGAGCAGTGCGTTTTCGGTAGACGTATCCACGACGGTCCGATTCCGGCGAACCCGGCGGTTCTGGCGAGGACGCGCCCGCCGGGCGGGGTCGTCTCGCCCCTATGCGCTCCGGCCTGGCAGCGCCACCGTGATCGTCGATTCCGCAGTGGCGAGGCCCGCCTGATTCTCGTTGTAGATCTCGAGGTCCACTAGGTTTTCGCCGTTCTCGGTGTATTTCCGCCCCACCTTGCCGAACACGGTGTTGGTGTCGCCCACGACGTTGGGATGGCGAACGCGGGTCACCATCCTCTTCAGCGTCCCGTCGTCTCCCATCCAGTCGGTGGCCATCTGTGCCAGCCAGCAGACCCGTTGCGGACCCCAGTCGAATTGGCCCGGCATGTTGCGCCGATGGCGTGCGTGGTCGGCGTCGAAGCGGCCGCCGCCGCCGAGGTCCTTCGACTCTTCTTTCTCCAATGCCGCGCGGGGGCTACGGCCTGTCCCGACCACGCCGTGGGTGAACAGGAACAACTCGGTGACCGTGTAGGTGCCCTTGTGGAGCGTGGGCATCTCCTCGCCTTCGACGACGTCTTCGAAATGGCGCGTCGCGCTGCCCCGCCGCTCGCGCTCGAAGACCAGCGGGTCCGGGGACTCTTCGACGACCTGGGTCTTCTTGTCACGGTCGTACCGGATGGTCCGGCCGCCGCCGAGATTCTCGTAGCGCGCCATGAGCGTCTGTTTCGTTGCGACCAGTTCCTTGCGCTGGTTGTGGTAGCTGACTAGCGCCTCGCACAGCACGAAATCCCCAATGCGGCCGCTGTGCTTGCGGTGGACGTCGACGATCTCCTCGGTCGCCGTGACGCGGTCGCCGGGCCAGATGGTCCGGTAGAAGTCGATGGCGCCGCCGGCGTAGTTCATGGGGAAGTAGCTGGACGACAGCCGGCGACCGTCGATGTTGCCGTTGATGGCCATCGCGACGCCGATGCTGGCCCCGTAGATGAAGATCGGGGGCGCAGTGATCATCCCGAAGCGGCTCTTGGCACCGTAGGCCTCGTCCCGGTATAGCGGGTTGTAGTCGCCGACGCCGTCGCCGAAGCGGCGGATGTTGTCGATGCTTGCTACCTTGCTGCCCAACGGCGGCGTCCGGTAGCCGATGCCCTTGCGGTATTCGGCTTCGAATTCGTCCAGCGTCGTGATCATGGCCGGTTCTGCCATCGCCGTTTCCTCCCGAGGTAAAGGGAGCGAACTTACTCCGCTGGCGAATGAGGTGTCAAAACGCATCGATTTGCGATACAACCCTGCTTGGGAATGAGTGGAGAGGGAGCCACGACAATGGATCTCAAGGTAAACGGGGAGTTGCGGAGTCTCGGGGATGTCGACCCGCAGACGCCCCTCTTGTGGGTGCTGCGCGACGAACTGGGTCTCGTCGGCACCAAGTTCGGCTGCGGCATCAGCCAGTGCGGTGCCTGCACGGTGCTGGTCGACGGCCAGTCGGTCAAATCCTGTTCCTATCCGATTTCATCCGTGGCCACAGCCGAGGTGACGACGGTCGAAGGGCTCGCTGGCAGCGACGGCGAGCTCAACGCCGTTCAGCAGGCCTGGGTGGATCTCGATGTCGCCCAGTGCGGGTATTGCCAGGCGGGCCAGATCATGGCAGCGGAAGCGCTCCTGCGCGCCAAGCCGAATCCGGGCGACGACGACATCGATCAAGCCATGGCCGCGAACCTTTGCCGATGCGGAACCTATATCCGCATTCGCGAAGCGGTGAAGGTGGCGGCCGCCACGCGACGGTCGGCGGCAGAAGCATCCGACGCGGCGGAATAGGGGGAGACGGAAATGACAGCTTTGAACTACGCGGACATCGGCGATGTCGTACCCACCGTTACCGGTGAGCCAGCCATGGCGTCCGACGCGAACGCATCGGGTGATTTGCGGATCGGCAAGCTCGACCGTCGCCAGTTCCTGAAGCTCACGGGGCTCGTGGGCGGCGGCTTGATGCTCTCGTTCACCACGCCGCGGGCGCTGGCCAACGCTGCCGCGCTGCAGCCCAACGGCTACATCAAGATCGACGCCACGGGCATATTGATCTACGCCAAGAATCCGGAAATCGGCCAAGGCGTGAAGACATCTCTGCCCATGATCGTTGCGGAGGAACTCGACGCGGCCTGGGAGGATGTCGAGGTCGTTCAGTCATCCATCGACCAAAGCCTCTACGGCGCCCAGTTCGCCGGGGGATCCATGTCCATACCCATGAACTGGGACTCCCTGAGACGATCCGGCGCCGCCGCGCGG
This sequence comes from Gammaproteobacteria bacterium, assembly GCA_026706425.1. Classification (GTDB taxonomy): domain Bacteria; phylum Pseudomonadota; class Gammaproteobacteria; order Pseudomonadales; family Azotimanducaceae; genus VXYL01. Next base: position 13,164 of record JAPOYW010000633.1, on the reverse strand, counting down.
GCGATGCTCCTCGAGGCCGGCGCGAAGCGTTGGGGCGTGGAGCCGTCGTCGCTTTCGACGCGCGACAGCCACGTTGTCCACGCAGCCAGTGGCCGAAAGCTCGCCTACACCGAGTTGGCGGCTGAAGCCGCGGTCGCGACGGTACCCGACCCGCGCTCGCTGACGCTCAAGAAACGCGATCAGTTCCGGCTGCTCGGCAAGCGCATCACGGGCGTCGACAACGACGCCCTCGTGCGTGGCGAACCCCTGTTCGGCATCGACCAGTCGTTGCCGGGCATGAAGTACGCGGTCTACCAGAAGTGCCCGGCCATCGGCGGCAAGGTCGCCTCGGCCAATCTCGACGCGGTCAAGGCGATGCCGGGCGTTCGAGATGCATTCGTCCTCGAAGGTAACGGCAACGCAGGGGAACTCCTGCCCGGCGTCGCCATCGTGGCGGACAACACCTTCTCGGCGATCCAGGCCAAGCGCGCGCTCAAGGTCGAGTGGGACGAGTCCGATGCCTCAAAGGACAGTTGGAGCGACGCCAAGGCCGAGGCGGAACGTCTGCGCAAGGAGTCCGGACCCGAGGTGGTGAACACCGGCGACGTGGACGGCGCGTTTGCTTCGAGCGCCAGGCAGGCGAGTGGTTTCTACACCTATCACTTCGTCAGCCACGCCACCCTGGAGCCGCAGAACTGCACGGCCTGGTTCAAGGACGGGGCGCTCGAACTGTGGGCACCGACCCAGACGCCCGCCCAAGGCATCGGCAGCGCGGCCAAGGTGGTCGGCATATCGCCGAGCAAAGTGACGCTCCACCAGCTCCGCTGCGGAGGCGGTTTCGGACGCCGTCTGTACAACGACTTCACGACGGAGGCGGCGGCGATCGCGAAACGCGCGGGTGTCCCGATCAAGCTGCAATGGACCCGCGAAGACGACATGGCCTACGACCTCTACCGGGCCGGCGGCTTCCACCAGATGGACGGCTCCGTGGACGACAACGGCAGGATCACCGGATGGCGCGACCGTTTCGTCACGTTCACGAACGACGGGCGCCGCCCGGTGAGCGGGGGTAGCCTCGGCCCGGGCGTGTTCCCGGCTGGCTTGGTGGACAACGTGCGCGTAGAGCAGACGGCACTTCCCTGGAAGAACCGCTGCGCCGCCTGGCGCGCCCCGGGTTCCAACGTGTTCGGATTCGTGGTTCAGAGTTTTCTCGATGAACTGGCACACGCGGCAGGCCGGGATTCCCTGGAGGTGCTGCTAGAGGTCCTCGGTGAACCGCGCCAGATGGGCCGGCGGGGTGGCGGCATGCACACGGGCCGTGCCGCAGGCGTCGTCGAGCTAGCGGCTAGGGAAGCCGGTTGGGGGCGGGAGCTCCCCGACGGGCACGGCATGGGGGTCGCGTTCTACTACAGCCACGCCGGACACATCGCCGAGGTCGCCGAGGTCAGCGTCGGCGATCAGAAACAGGTCAAGGTGCACAAGGTGACGGTTGCCGCGGACGTGGGCCCGATCGTCAACCTAAGCGGTGCCGAGAACCAGATGCAGGGCTCGGTCGTGGACGGCTTGTCGACCATGACGTCTCTCTCGGTGACCTTCGAGAACGGCCGCGTCCAGCAGAGCAATTTCGACCGGTACCCGATGCTGCGGATGCCCTCGACGCCGGAGGTCGCCGTTCATTTCGTGGACAGCGACTACCCGCCCACGGGACTCGGCGAACCGGCCCTGCCGCCGCTCGCGCCAGCGATCTGCAATGCGATCTTCGCGGCGAGCGGGCACCGGATCAGGACGCTGCCCATCAGCGAGGAGGGATTCTCGCTGGCTTGACGGGCTGACATAATATGTCGTAGTTTTGTTGAAGATTTGTCCACCGTGCGTTGAGGGTATGTCCACTACGCTCAAGTTGCCGAGGCAGTTCGGAACTTCGATACTGGCTGCGAAAAGGGACGGGTAGGAGAGCGGCATGGCTGAATGGTTCGCGGATCTTTCGGCGCTCCAGCAGACGTTGTTCGTGATCGCCGTCGGCTCGACGGCGGTGTTCGCGATACAGGTGATCTTCACGTTGCTCGGGATTGGCGAGTTCGACGACCTCGAACTCGGCGAGGGCGGCGGAGAAGGGACGCCGTTCGGCGACATCTTCACGATCCGCAACGGGGTCTCCTTCCTCATGGGGCTTTCCTGGGGTGGCCTGATGGCCTACAGCTGGGGCCTTACGCACGCGGTCTTCGCGATCCTGATCGGGTTCCTAGTCGGGTCGCTCTTCGTCGGCCTCAACATGGGCCTCTTGGCGCTGATGGCGATGGTCAAGCACGAAGGCAACGTGCATCTCGAGAACGCCGTCGGCCAAGACGCGCGTGTAACGCTCGCGGTGCCGGAAGGGCGCTCCGGGGTCGGCAAGGTCAGCCTGTCCTTGCAGGGGCGCCTCAAGGAGTATCACGCGGTTACCGATGGCAGGGCGCTGCAGCGCAACTCCCCCGTGACCGTCGTGGACATATCCGGTAGCCAGTTGGTGGTTGCGACGCTGTAGTCCCGGCTGGCGGACTGCGACCCCAACACAGACACTCAAGGAGAACCTCGTGTCCATATTCGATCCAACAGTCTTCGTTATTGTCCTGCTGGTGGTTGTGGGCGTGGTTGCGGCGATCGCCGCGATGCGCCGCATCAGGACCTGTCCATCGGACAGGATACTCGTCAAGTACGGCCAGGTCGGCGGCGACCGCATGGCCAAGGCCATCCACGGCGGCACGACCTTCGTGGTACCCGTCGTCCAAGGCTTCCGCTACCTGGATCTGACGCCGATGACCGTGGACATCGACCTCCGCGGGGCGCTGTCCAAGCAGAACATCCGCGTGAACGTCCCGTCCCGGTTCACCTTCGGCATCGGTACCATCCCGGAGTTGATGAACAACGCCGCCGAACGGCTACTGTCGCTGGATACCCGACAGATCGAGGACACCGCCAAGGACATCATCTACGGCCAGTTGCGTGCCACCATCGCCATGATGGACATCGAGGAGATCAACGGCGACCGCGAGAAGTTCGAGTCCCGGGTGCTCGAGAACATCGAGTCCGAGTTGATGAAGATCGGCCTGCGCCTGATCAACGTGAACATCTCCGACATCACCGACGAGTCGGGCTACATCGAAGCCCTGGGCCAGCGGGCGGCCGCCGAGGCGATCAACAAGGCCAAGGTCCAGGTTGCGCAGCAGGAACGCGACGGCGCCGTCGGTTCGGCGCAGGCCGAGCAGGAACAACGCATCAGCGTCGCCGATGCCAATGCCAAGGCAGTCACCGGCGAGAACCAGGCCAAGGCCGTCGAAGCGGGGTCCCAAGCCGACCTGCGCGAAGCCCAGGCCGAAGCGAAGCGACGCGGCGACGCGGCGGAGGCAGTGAAGTCCGCAGCCGCCGAGCAGGAGGGCTATGCCGCCGAACAGCAGGCCGAAGTGGCCCGGGCCGAACGCGACCGCGCCACGGAGTACGCCAACATCGTCGTGCCTGCGGAAATCGAGCGCGACCGGGTACGCACCGAGGCGGAAGGCGAGAAACAAAAGGAGGTTCTCGCCGGCGAAGCCGAAGGCGAAGCGATGCGCGCGAGATTGGCCGGCGAGGCCGAAGGCCGCATGGAGATCCTCACCAAGATGGCCGACGGCTTCCGCGAAATCGTCGAGGCCGCGGTCGGCGATCCCGACAAGGCCGCGCGCCTGATGATCGTCGACAAGCTCGAAGAGATCGCCAAGGTCCAGGCCAGCGCGATCAGCAACATCGACTTCGAGAAGGTCGTGGTCTACGACGGCGGCAATGGCGACACCGTGGGCAACTTCCTCGGCGGGTTGACGAAGGCGCTGCCGCCGTTCCACGAAGTGGCCAAGATGGCCGGCATCGAACTGCCGGAGTTCCTAGGCGAGATGTCCCAGGACGGCGGACCGGCGAAGGTGCGCCTCGCCATCGAGAAGAGCCCGGCCGGCACCGAAGCGACGGTCACAACCGACACGCCGGAAGCCGACTAGCCGGGGCAGCGCAAGGGGCGCGCCGGCCCGGCTGTGGGGCGCGTTGTTCGACGGATCCACGGGATCGACGTCGTCGGCGTTGACGTCGATCCCGAGACGCGTTGCGGACACTATGCCGGATCCACGGATGTCATCGCGATCAGGTTCAAGTGCTGCGATACCTGGTACCCGTGCATCGACTGCCACCGGGCACTGGCCGACCACGAGCCGGCAGTGTGGTCCATCAGTGAACGCGACGAGGCTGCCGTACTGTGCGGGGTCTGCGGAGCCCGGCTCGGCATCGCCACCTACCTGAACGGCGATTCGTCGTGCCCGCATTGCGGTGCGGGTTTCAATCCCGGGTGTAAGCTGCACCACCACCTCTACTTCGAGATCGACCGTGGCTGACCGTTTGGCAGTGGACATAGGCGGCACGAATGCCGCCGACCTCGGATTGGACGGCGCAAAGTGAACTTGGGAGCGTCCCGACGTGCCTGATCGTTTGGCAGTGGACATAGGCGGCACGAATGCCGCCGACCTCGGATTGGACGGCGCAAAGTGAACTTGGGAGCGTCCCGACGTGCCTGATCGTTTGGCAGTGGACATAGGCGGCACGTTTACCGATGTCGTGCTGGAGACCGGCGAGAAGCGTGTAACCACCAAGGTCCTCACGACCCACGCCGAACCCGCCGACGGTGTGATGGACGGCTTGGCCCAAGTTCTGGACCAAGCGGGAACGGGTCCGGACGCGATCGATGTGGTCCTCCACGGTACGACGCTCGCCACGAACGCCCTGATCGAGCGCCGGGGTGCGAAAACGGTGCTCGTCACCACGGAGGGCCATCGGGACGTGCTCGAGATGGCCTTCGAGAACCGCTTCGAGCAATACGACGTGAACATCGACAGGCCAGAGCCCCTGGTGCCCCGGCGTTGGCGGTTGACGGTGTCCGAGCGGATGAACGCCGGCGGCGAGGTGCTGACCCCGTTGGATCCGGCGACCGTCGAAGCACTGGTGCCGCGGCTTGTCGAAGAGGGCGTCGAGAGCGTCGCGGTGGGTTTCCTGCACGGCTATGCGAATCCGGCCCACGAGCGCCTGGTGCGCGATGTCCTCGAAACCGCCATGCCCGGTCTCTCGATCACGTTGGCGAGCGATGTCTGCCCGGAGATTCGGGAGTTCGAGCGGTTTTCCACGGCTTGCGCCAACGCCTACGTCAAACCCCTCATGTCGCGCTACCTCGCCGACCTGAGGGACCGGCTGAACGCCTTCGGTGTCCGTTGCCCGTTCCTGATGATGACTTCCGGGGGTGGCCTGTGTTCGGTGGACACCGCCCGGGAGTTCCCGATCCGGCTCGTGGAATCGGGGCCTGCCGGCGGGGCGATCCTGGCGGCGCGGATCGCGGCGGAACTGGAACTCCCGCGCGTCGTTTCGCTGGACATGGGCGGCACCACGGCCAAGATCTGTCTGATCGACGACGGCCACCCGCTGCTCTCCCGGTCCTTCGAAGTGGATCGCAGCTACCGGTTCAAGAAAGGCAGCGGCTTGCCCGTACGCATTCCGGTTGTCGAAATGGTCGAGATCGGCGCGGGCGGCGGTTCGCTGGCCTCGGTGGATCGCCTGGGCCGGATCCAGGTCGGTCCGCAGAGCGCTGGCTCGGAACCGGGGCCGGCCTGCTACGGTAGAGGTGGCACCCACGCCACCGTCACCGACGCTGACGTAGTGCAGGGCAGGCTCGACCCCACACGGTTCGCCGGCGGCACGTTGCGTCTCGACGTCGAAGCGGCGCGAGTTGCGGTCGAGGCCGATGTCGCCCGGCCTTGGGCGAGTGCCGATGGAGGCGTTTCCGGGGCAGCCGATGCCATTACGGAGGTGGTGGACGAGAGCATGGCTGCGGCGGCCCGCGCCCACGCGGCGGAGTGGGGCAAGGAAATCGACTCTCGAACCCTGATCGCCTTCGGCGGCGCGGCACCGATCCATGCGGCAAACATCGCCGACAAGCTCGATCTCGACGCCGTCCTGGTGCCTCCCGCCGCAGGGGTGGGGTCGGCAGTCGGTTTCCTGGCCGCGCCCGTGTCCTACGAAGTCGTGCGCAGCCGCTACCTGCGCTTGTCGGCCTTTGATCGAAACGCCATGGACGAAGTGATGGCCGACATGCGGGCCGAAGCCGAAGCGGTGGTGGGTCCGGTCGTCCCGGGTAAACTGTCCGAGATCCGAAAGGCCTACATGCGCTATGTCGGCCAAGGATTCGAGATCGCGGTGCCTGTCGAGGACAGCACCGCCGAGAGCCTGCGACGCGCCTTCGACGGGGCCTACGAGCAACTCTACGGTCGCCTGATACCCGGGCTGGACGTCGAGGTGCTGAGTTGGACCCTGACCCTTGTCGGGCGCGATGGTGCCGCGTTCCATGGGCCTCCGCCGCACGCCGTGTCGAGCGGATCGGCCATCGCGACGGGCAACCACTCCCGCATTGCACGCCAGGATCTCCCCGTCGGCAACCCGGTCGTGGGACCGGTCGCGATCGTCGAAGACCAAACGACGACTGTCGTTCCTGCCGGATTCGAGGCGCGCGTCGATGCGTTCGGCAATGTCATACTCCGGCGGTCGCCATGAGCAACATCCGGGATCAACTGGTCTGGAACCGCCTGCTGGCCATCGTCGAGGAGCAGGCGCAGACGCTGATGCGCACGGCGTTTTCGGCCGTGGTCCGCGAGGCGGGCGACCTCTCGGCGGGCGTATTCGATACCACGGGCGCCATGCTCGGCCAGGCGGTCACCGGCACCCCGGGTCATGTCAACGCCATGGCAGCGAGCGTCGGCAAGTTCCTCGCGCGTTTCCCGCTCGCGGAGCTTGGGCCGGGCGACGTGTTGTTGACCAACGACCCGTGGGACGGCACCGGGCACCTCAACGACTTCACCGTGGTGACGCCGGTGTTCAGGAACGAACGCCCGGTGGCGCTCTTCGCGGCCACCAGCCACATTGCCGATGTCGGCGGCCGTGGCTTCGGGCCCGATGCGGGCGAAGTCTTCGAGGAGGGACTCCGCGTCCCGATCATGAAGCTCTTCGACAAGGGCAAGCTCGACGACTCGCTCATGCGGCTCGTCGTCGCCAACGTCCGTGATCCGGTGGTGGCCGAGGGCGACCTCTATTCGCTGACCGCGTGCAACCGCAACGGCGGGGAACAGCTCCTGAAAGCCATGCGCGATTTCGACCTCGACGAACTCGACGGCGTAGGGCAGTGGATCATCGACACGTCTCGCACCGCCATGCGCGACGAGATCCGGGGTCTGCCCGATGGTGTCTACCGCAGGGAGATGACCGTCGACGGCTACGACGAACCCATCGAGGTGTCGTGCGCCCTCACCATCGCAGGCGACGCCATCGACATCGACTTCGCGGGTTCGTCCGGTCTTTCCGCATTCGGCATCAACGTGCCGTTGAACTACACCGAGGCCTATGCCTCCTTCGGCGTCCGCTGCGTCGTCGGCAACGACATCCCCAACAACGCCGGATCGTTGGAACCCGTCACGGTGCAGGCGCTCGCCGGGAGCATCCTGAACGCCGAACCCCCGGCGGCGGTATCCGCGCGCCACGCCTTGGGGCAGATGCTGCCGGACGTGGTGCTCGGGTGTCTGGACCAGGCGATCCCGGGGGTCGTTCCCGCGGAGGGTGCTTCCTGCATCTGGAATCCTGTGTTGCGCAACCTGGCGACCGCCAGGGGCAACCTGACCACCGAGCCCTTCGTCATCTATGCGATCTTCAACGGCGGCACCGGGGCCCGGGCCGCCTAGGACGGGTTGTCGACAACCGCCTTTCCCTCCGGTGTCCGGACGACGCCCACGGAGGTAAACGAAGTGACGGCACCCTTGATCATCCAACGTCGGGAATACCGTCCCGGCTCAGGTGGTTCGGGGAAGCACCGGGGCGGCCTCGGGCAGACCATCGAGGTCACCCACGCACAGGGAGCACCGTTCGTGATCTCGAAGATGTTCGAGCGGATTCATCACCCGGCCCGCGGCCGTCAAGGCGGTGAATCCGGCGCGCCGGGTCGCGTCTACATCAAGGGCGGCGAGGAACTGCGCGGCAAGGGCCAGGACGTCGTACCGGCCGGTGCAACCCTGGTGATGGAAACGCCGGGCGGGGGCGGGACGGGGCACCCGGCGGAACGCACCGCCGCCGCCATCAAAATGGACGAGGAAGCCGGGCTGCTGTAGGGGCGGCCCCAACGCGCCCGAAGGGTCTAGAGCACGCGTTCGACGATCCTCTGGGCAAGCGAAGGATCGTGCTCGATGTGCTGGAGGATCGATCCCGGTACGTATGAGACGCCCGCCGAAAGGAAAATGGCCCGCCTCAAGCACGCGGTCGCGACGACGTGGTGGATGCGAATCAGACGCGTCAACGTCGACACCACTTGGCTGATGCAGCAAGTCGGCGCTTTACGCAAGAGGAGTACGACCAGGCCACCGAGAATGCCCACGCCATGATGACCAAGCAGGATGCCGAGTCGGACTTCCGCTAGCGGGAAGCGATAGCGGGTCGCCAGCCGCATCCGGTTGGGCTAAGCGTCTTCGTCGACCAGTGGGACCCGAGTCCGTGCTTTATCGGGGAGGAGCGGTTTGATGCGCCGTTTTTGGTGCCCGGGGCCGGGGTCGAACCGGCACGGAGCGTTTGCTCCGAGGGATTTTAAGTCCCTTGTGTCTACCAATTTCACCACCCGGGCGCGTCGCAAGGATAGCGCGCCCATGACCCGGCTGCTGTTGCCCGTCCACGGACGGACGCCTATGCTTCGCGTCCACCGCCTAGGTGCCGGAACTGGTAGACGGGCTGGATTTAGGTTCCAGTGTCCTCGTGGCGTGGGGGTTCGACTCCCCCCCTAGGCACCACTTGGCGCGTGTCGGTTACTCCGACCCCACGGAAAACGAATACACGGTGGCGTCTTGGAACGCGAACTGAAGCCGTGCTCTCCTGATAGTCGCCGCCTTCAGAGCTTTGTCGTCCAGCCACTGCACGACCGCGTTCGAGACCGTGTTCGTTAGCGGCTCGCTCTCAGCCAGCACCTGCTGATTTCCGTCCAAGACACGGACGACGAGTCTGCCGCCGCTTGCGACATCCGCGGAAACCTTAAGCGGTGCGTTCGTTCGGACTACGGGGCCTGTTGTTACGAGGGATGGCTCCGTCGCGGTCGACGCCTTGTAGCCGGCGAACCCGTCGGGACGCAACGTCGCCAGACACAGGAACCCGTTTCGCCAGCTGGTGTGAAGGCCGTCGCTGCCGCCGTAGTACAGGCGGATTTCGTCCTCCCGGAAGACCGGGTAAGCGGCGGGGTATACGCAGCCCCAGTCGTAGTCGCCCTCGTTGCCGGCATTCGGAATCAGCGGGGTTCCGGGAAGAACCCGGTGCCATTCTTGCGTGTCGGGACTCCACGCCAGTTCGGCCCAGACGCGGTCCGCGTCCTGGTCGTGAATGGCGAGCAGCCCGATATACACGCCGCCATGAAAGAACACCGGCATCGCGTAGGTCTGTCGCCTGGCGTCCAACCCCTCCAGCACGAGTTGCGTGGAGCCCCAATTCAGGTAGTCGGCACTCGATGTCCAGGCCACCTGGCGCCGGAACGATTTGCTCCATGTGCGGGTGATGCCGACATACCGTCCGAGCGTAGGAGCCCAGAAGGCGTTGTTGTGGGTATCTCCCGCGCTATTCGCTTCCGGACAGGCTATGGCCGGCCCCCAGTTGATGCCGTCCGCCGAGAAGGCTACGGAGAGGATCTTGGACTTGAGAAACGCCTTGTAGCGACGATCCGGGTCGGGGTCCCGGAGGTCTTTTTGAATCCCTGAACCATGCGGTCCTCCCGGAATTGCGTTGTCGCCAGCGCCCCGCCACAGGATGTTGTTGGCTTTGCTTCCTTCGTACTCGACGAGCCCCAGTTCCGGCTTGTTCCAGGCCAGACCGTCGTTCGACGTGGCGTAGCAGATCGCCATTTCCCGGTTGCGCGGCGCTCGATACTTGACTTGCTTGCGCTGCCGAATGGTCATTCCCTTCGACGAATTGTCGACGACAAAAGGGCTGTACCAGCACTTGTACATGTTCCCCTCGTCGTCGTAGGCGATGTTGGCGTAGAGGTTGTCGAAGCGCTTCTCCCAGGGCTTGTCCTCCCCGAACAGGGGATTCGCGCCGTGTTTCTGGACGGTTCCGAGAGCGAGTTGCGCGTTCTGGACGCTCTCCACGATTCGGGCATCCAGCAAGAGATACCGTTGCCGCTTTGGCTCCTCGGCGCTACCCACGGCGAGTCTTGCAGCGGCCGGCGCGGTTTCCTACCAGCTATTGCGCAATTCGCGCAGTCGGAGGAACACGTCCTCGTCGGTGGGACTCTCGGGCATGTCCGGGAACTCGTCGCGCAGCTTGGCGACCACGGTGGGGCTCGAGAGGCGGAAGAAGGTGTTGAACTCCTTCTCCTGCGCGAGCGTAGTGACCATGGCACTTCCCGGATCATGGGTGCCTTCCAGCTCCGCTAGAAGGTCCGCGGCGGTCGCGTTGTCGGGTTCCCGGTCCAGCGTGAAGGCGAGGTTGTTGGTGATGTAGTCGTGGCCGGGATAGACGAGCGTGTCGCCTGCGAGCTTGTCGAGTTGCTTAACGAAGGTCTCGTAGAGTTCCTTGGGGTGGCCGCCGCCGTGGCAGTTTCCGGCACCGGCGTTGAATAGGGTGTCGCCGCTGAATAGCGCCGGCTGGTCCGTTTTCGACAGCAGGCAGATGTGACTCATCGTATGCCCCGGCGTGTCGAGGGCCAGCAACTCGACGGAGCGGCCCACATCCACCGTGTCCCCGGCGGATAGACCGACGTCTATCCCATCGATGCGGGGTCCGGCGTTGTGGTGCGCGAGCAGCTTCGCCCCGGTCGCTTCGATCACCGGTCCGTTGCCGCCGGTGTGGTCGCCGTGCTCGTGGGTGTTCAGGACCTGCGTGATTTCCCAGCCCTTGGACTTTGCGGCATCTAGGCACTTGCGGTAGTCGAGGGGGTCGATCGCCAACGCCTCGCCGGTTTCGGAGCAGGCGATGAGATAGTTGAAGTTGCGGTAGGCGTTACCGGTCCAGATTTGCTCGACGAGCATCATTGCTTGATCCACCTAGCTAGTGAGACATGCGTCAAGGAGGGCTCGCGACGACTGTCACCCATCCGAGCGGAGCCTATCACGGCTTCCGCGTGGAGACGGGCGCCGACGACCCTAGTCGAGTTCGACGATGTTGACGTCGCCGCCGCAATAGATGTTGAACTCGATCGCCGCTTCCACGGCCTCGCGGCAGATCGTCTTGCTGTCCGCCTCGGTACCGTAGAGGACGGACGCTGCCCCCAATGCGTATTCGCAACCCGAACCGATTGCGTAGTAGCGGGCGAACTCGGTAACGGTCATGTTGCCCGACACATGGAAGATGCCCTGCGGACTGACGATGAGAAACGAGGCATCGAGGTCGCCGAACGGGGAATGTTCGCCGTCCTCCGGCTGGTCTTTCACGAAGGGGTAGCGTTCGTGGAGTTCCTTCCAGAACGCCATGAAGAAAGCAAACACGGCGGGACGGCTTGATAGGTCCGCCTTCTTCGTGCGCGACAGGTAGTCGTTCAGGATATCGTCGTAGATGCCCCAGCCGGTAGCGGCCAGGTAGGCAGCGCCCACTTGCCGGATCTTGGATGCGACGACGTTTTGCGGTACGCGGAGGTCGCCGAAGGTGCACTGACTGTCGGTACCGAGAACGAGGCGGCGGTTCTTCTGGATTGCGACGGCGATTGACATGCGGGGGCCTCGGAAACGGTTCGGCGGTGCTCGCGTGATGTGCGATCGCCGGTCGGCAGGACTGCGTATTATAGGGAAACCGCCGATCGACAAGGGGCTGTATGCGCCGGCGTTCCCCGATGGGCCAGGCTCGTAGCGCAACCTTGAGCAGGACGGCCTCCACGCGATGTCCGGAAGCGACGAGGCGCTAATGCGCCACCTCGGATTTCTGGATGGCCTCGAACCGTTCGAGCTTCCCTTCAGCGAGCCGGCGGTTGCCCTGGCGTGTGGGCGGGTCGACGATCATGCGCGGGAGCTACTTGCGGCGGAACGGACGGGCTTGGATCGGATGGGCGATGTTCGCCGCCGCGAGTATTCCTCTGGCCGACGCGTTGCGCGGCAAGCACTCGAACTGCTGGGAATCCGCGACGAGGCGGTGACGACCCATGGTCGGATGCCGGTTTGGCCATCCGGCATCGCCGGTTCGATCACCCACAGCCGTATGCTTGCGCTGGCGATGGTGGCCCGAAAAAGGGACGTCGCCGGAATTGGCGTTGATCTGGAGGTGGAACTACGGGTGACCGAGCAACTGAGTAGACGCGTATTGCTGGACCGCGAACGGGAGCGTCCAGTTGACGCGGATTGGCGCACGATGCTGTTCGCCGCCAAGGAAGCCGTCTACAAGGCGGTCAATCCGCTCGTTGGCGAATACCTCGAGTTCGGCGACGTGGAGATATCGGCAAGCGGGGCGGGTGGCTTTCGGGCCGCCACGACGCGCCTTCGGGAGTCGACGACAGTGATGCAAACCGGCAAAGGGTACTTCCGGCGCGTCGAGGGGCACTGGCTGTGTGTGTTTCTTGTTCCAGCGGCCGGGTTCGAAGCGGATCAATCGTAGAGGGTCATGCGTCCCGCGACTCGAGGAGCTTGACGGCTTCCTCTCGCAAGCCCCGCTTGAAGATCTTCTCCGACGCGATGCGAGGCAGCCGCTCGGCGCGGAGCCAGACGTGGTCGGGAACCTTGAACCGGGCAAGGTGTTCCGCGGCGAAGGCTTGCACATCCTCGACGGTCAACGCCATGCCGGGACGAACGACGACGACCGTGGCTACCGTCTCGCCCAACCGTTCGTCCGGTACGCCGAATACAGCGGCTTCCAGGATCGAGGGGTGTTCGTAGAGCACGGCTTCCACTTCCTGGCAGCCGATGTTCTCGCCGCCGCGCAGAACCATGTCCTTCTCGCGGTCGGTGATGAACACGTAGCCTTCTTCGTCAAGGTGCCCGACATCGCCGGTGTGCACCCAGCCGTCGGTCAGGGACTCGGCGGTGGCGTCGGGCTTGTTCCAGTACTCGGAGAAGTTCTGCACGCCCCAGATCCACAGCTCCCCGGTCTCCAATGGTGCCGCGTCGGTGCCGTCGCTCTTCACGGCCTTGACCTTGACGATGGGTG
>JAPOYW010000487.1 GCA_026706425.1 Gammaproteobacteria bacterium | reverse complement strand
TCCTGCTGCCGGTGATTCCCCAGATAGAAAACCGGAGAGCGCGAAACGAATGCGTGAGAAGCCTACCGGAGTGCACTAACCATGCGAGCCCTGGTTATCGGCGGGACCGGACCGACCGGTCACTTTATTGTCAACGGATTGCTTGAGCGAGGATACGATGTAGCTATTCTACACACGGGTAACCACGAAGTGGCTGAGATTCCCGCATCCGTCGTCCACATTCATACCAACCCGTTCGATGAGCAGGCGTTGATTGACGCTCTCGGTGATTTGCATTTTGATATAACCCTCGCCATGTACGGCCGTTTACGGCGGGTGGCCGAGATTATGGTTGGCCGGACGGAGCGGTTTGTCTCGGTCGGGGGCGGGCCTGCCTACCGGGGCTTTATGAACGCGGATATGGTCCACCCGCCGGGCCTGCCCGTGCCCACCGGGGAGGACGCGGTCAAGACGACGAGCGAAGCGGAAGATGGTAAAGGCTACCGGGTATATCGCTCGGAAGAGGTAGTTTTCACGCACCACCCGAACGCCACGCATTTTCGGTATCCCCAAATCTATGGCGCCTATCAAGTCGTGCCACGCGAATGGTCCATTGTCCGCCGCATCCTGGACGGGCGGCCTTTCATCATCCTCCCGGACGACGGCTTATCGCTCAATCACTCCGGCGCGGCGGCCAACGCCGCGCACGCCCTGCTGTTGGCCGTGGATCAACCCGAGGTTGCCGCCGGGCAGGTGTATAACTGTGGCGACGATCATGTCTTGACCCTCAAGCAGGTCGTGCAGCTGTGTGCCGAAGCGCTCGGTCACGAGTGGGAGATGATTTCGATGCCGTACGATCTGGCCGTCAGCGCCAGACCGTTAATCTCCCAACCCTGGACGACCCACCGGATGTTTGATCTCACCAAAATCAAATCAGAGCTCGGCTATCGGGATGTTGTCTCGCCGGTTGAGGGCATCAAACAGGCGGCGGTCTGGTTACGCGACCATCCATTGGCATACGGGGGGCGGGAGGAAGTGATGCTGCAAGACCCGTTTGACTATGCGGCCGAGGATCGCTTGGTCGCCGCCTGGAAGCGGGCGGTTCAGTCGATGCCGAAAGATTTGTTCCAACAAGAGCCCGGCTTTACCGCCTCCTATAGCGGACCGGGCGGCTCTCAGCGCAAAGGCAGTTGGTGAGAACGCGCGAACACGGCTTCGCCGCCTCCGACGACAACACTCTCGACCAGGGAAAGCCCGAAATGGCCCACTTCCCCCCGAATCGTTGCCGCTGCCCTAGAACAGGCTGTACGCCTCCTGCCCAAAGAACGTGGCCCCCCAGTTCTCGGCGGTCCGGTCGCCGTTCATCATGTAGTGGGTTCGAACCATGTTGAGGTCCCGGAAGATCCGTTCCATAGGCTGACCGGTCAGAGCGGCGCTCGTGCCGCTCGCGTCGAAGAGCGGCTCCACGGCCTCGCGGGCGAGGTGGAGCGTCTGGTGGGCGAGCATGAAGGTCCGTCGCGTCTCTTCCTCGGTCACGTCGACGGGACCGCTCTGCGCGATCTGCTCCATGCGACGCTTCTGATCATCGATGATGCGTTGGAGCACCGCCTGGGCGGCGTCGGTCTTGGCGCGCGCGAGACCGATGAGGCGTTGTACCGATCGCTCGTTCTTTACGGGCGTAAACGGCGGATAGCTATTGACCTTCGTCATCGCCCGCTCGTAAAAGGCGTCGATCGCCGACTCTGCGAGGCCCACGCAGATGCACGCCAACTCGGCGAGGAAGACGTCGAACGGCGACGTCCGGTAGAAGGGATTCTCGTGGACGCCGTAACCCGGGGCTCGACCCGCGAACCAGGGAAGCTGGGAGAGCACGCGCCGCTCGGGGACGAAGACGTCCTCGATGATCGCCTGCTTCGAGCCAGTTCCGCGCAGGCCCATGACGAACCAGTCGTCGAAGACCTCGCATTCCTCCTGCCGGAGGTAGGCGAGGATCGTGTCCCGGGGAGGCCCGCCCGCCGTATCGCCGGGAACGACCGCGGAGACGCCGAGCCAGTTCGCGTAGTCGCCGCCGGAGTTGTAGTTCCAGCGGCCATTGATGCGGTATCCCCCGTCAACGGGGGTGGCCGTCCCCTGCGGTGCGAAGGTCATCGGCGCGCGGAAGTCTCCGTCGTCCCCGTACATCTCGATCTGCCCCTCTTCGGATACCCCGGCC
>JAPOYW010000206.1 GCA_026706425.1 Gammaproteobacteria bacterium | reverse complement strand
GAGTGACGGGACTCGAACCCGCGGCCTCTGGCGTGACAGGCCAGCGCTCTAACCGACTGAGCTACACCCCCGCAGACAACGGTGACCGTCTAGCCGAGACCGGTAACGGGGTCAAGAAATCCGTTGGCGCCACTCGTCTGTTTCCTGCAATACCCTCTCGGCCTCCGGCCGCCGCCAGCGACATGCTGCACAGGCACCCGCAACAAGCCAACTTTGCAAGCGGACAGGCCGCCGGTGGGCGCAGGCATTTTTCGCACAAAAGGCGAAAAAAGTTTCTTCGCCGCGGTTAGCCTCGGAACAAACTCAACACAGCGCTCTTCACTCTGAGCACGAAAAGCGGCCAGACAACGAAACAGTCAATTGAATAAGCAGAAACATTAATGGTGGGCGATGACGGGATCGAACCGCCGACCCCCTCGGTGTAAACGAGGTGCTCTCCCGGCTGAGCTAATCGCCCCCAGGCCCGGGCTCGCCCGACCTGCCGTTAATTCACGGCGTCTTTCAGGCCCTTCCCGGCCCTGAACTTCGGCTGGTTCGATGGCGCAACATCGATCGTCTCGCCTGTCCTGGGGTTCCGCGCCTTCGAAGCCGGCCGATGGGCGACCGAAAAAGTCCCGAAACCGATCAGACGCACATCCTGACCGTCGGCAAGCGCCTTGCTGATCGTATCGAAAACGGCCTCAACGGCACGCGCGGCCTCGGCCCCCTGCAAGTTCGCGGATACTGCGACAGCTCCAACCAGATCGTTCTTGTTCATTATTTCTCCCTCCCGTCTTCGCTGAGGACGATGCAGTAGCTAACCCGATTCCCCGCATGCGTCCAGAGAAACGATACACAATCGGGAACTATATAGAACCCAATTGCATATCAATGCGTAACCATCCCTCCGAACGTTGCCCCTTCTACGGCCGGCGGCGGGGTTTCCGATGCTTCCGAAGGCTGCCAGTCTATCGGCGTCGGGATATCGGTCAGCGCCTGGCCCAGCACTTCGTCGACGGTCTCTACCGGCACGATTTCGAGGCTGTTCTTCACATTGTCCGGTATCTCCGCGAGGTCCTTCATGTTTTCCTCGGGGATCAACACCGTGGTGATTCCGGCCCGCAGCGCCGCGAGCAGCTTTTCCTTCAGCCCGCCGATCGGCAGCACGCGGCCCCGCAGCGTAATCTCTCCGGTCATGGCGACATGGCGGCGAACCGGAATCCCGGTCAACGCCGAGACGATCGACGCGCACATGGCCACGCCCGCCGACGGTCCATCCTTGGGTGTCGCCCCTTCGGGAACGTGGACATGGATGTCCCGACGGTCGAACTCCGGCGGTGCAATGCCGAACCGCAACATCCGGGACCGAACGAAGCTGCGCGCCGCCTCGACGGACTCCTGCATCACGTCGCCAAGCTTGCCCGTATGCTTCACATTGCCCTTGCCCGGCATGACAACGGCTTCGACCGACAGAATCTCGCCGCCGACCTCCGTCCATGCGAGCCCCGTCGTCACGCCGACCAGATCTTCCAGTTCGGTCTGCCCGAAGCGGAATTTGCGCACGCCCGCATAGGTTTCGAGATTTTCGTTCTCGATCTCGATGGCGTCGGCCTCGCTCGTCGCCAGCGCCTTCACCGCCTTGCGCTGCAGGTTTGCAAGCTCGCGCTCGAGATTCCGGACGCCGGCCTCGCGCGTGTAGTAGCGGATAAGGTCGCGCAGCGCGCCGTCCGAAATCGTCCACTCTTCGCTCTTGAGTCCGTGTGCGGCCAACTGCTTGTCGATCAAGTGGCGGCGGGCGATCTCGACCTTCTCGTCCTCGGTGTATCCGGGAATGCGGATCACCTCCATGCGGTCGAGCAGGGGCTGCGGCAGCCGGAGCGTGTTCGCCGTCGTGATGAACATCACATCCGACAGGTCGTAGTCCACTTCGAGATAGTGATCGTTGAAGGTGCCGTTCTGCTCCGGGTCGAGCACCTCCAGAAGGGCCGACGACGGGTCGCCGCGCCAGTCGGCGCCCAGCTTGTCCACCTCGTCCAGCAGGAAAAGCGGGTTGGAGGATTTGGCCTTCTTCATGCCCTGGACCACCTTGCCGGGCATGGACCCGATATAGGTGCGCCGATGTCCGCGGATCTCAGCTTCGTCGCGCACTCCGCCCAGCGACATGCGCACGAAATTGCGACCCGTGGCGCGCGCGATCGACTTGCCCAGCGAGGTCTT
>JAPOYW010000076.1 GCA_026706425.1 Gammaproteobacteria bacterium | reverse complement strand
CCCCGTTCGCGATCCGCGACACCCGCCGCCACGGCCCCCTCGGTGAAGGTGCCAACGCCGGCAGCCACGAACAGCCGGCTGGCGTCCATGTCGAAGTTGTCGGGCGCGAACGGCTCGATCCAGCCGTTGGTGTGGTAGATGTCGAGATCGGTGTCGTTGTCGAAGTCGGCAAAACAGGCAGCCCAACCCCAACCGCCGTCATGCACACCGGCCGCCTCGGTGGCGTCCTCGAACACGCCGCCGTGGTTGTTGTAGAGCCGGTTGCCAAGTAGGAATAGTTGACTACCGTCGGCATTGGGCTCGCTCCAAATGGAGGTGACGAACCAGTCGAGATCGCCGTCGCCATCGTAGTCGCCGAGCGCCGACCCCATGCCGTTCCGATCGGCGATGACACGCCGGTCGGTGACGTTTCGGAAGGTACCGTCCGTATTGTTGAGGTAGACCATCGAGGAGCGGAAGTCCCCCGTGACCACCAGGTCGGGGTACCGGTCGTCGTCGAGGCGGGCGAACGACGGTGCGAAGGTGTAGTCGAAACCCGAACCGCCAAACGATCCGACCGGCTCCGGCTCGATGATGCTGGGGGCAATACCCGCCGCCAGGCTCACGTCGGTAAACCGGATCACGCCACCACTGGTGTCGTTGCGCCACAGGTGCTCGGTGTCGACGTGCTCGCCGACGCCCCGGGGGGTTCCCCAATGGGTGAGGAACATGTCCAAATCGCCGTCCAGATCGTAGTCGCCAAAGGCTGCCGAGAGCGTGTACTTCGAGGCGACGGAGTCGATTCCCGACCCCTCGGTGACATCAGTGAACGTGCCGTCGCCCTCATTGCGGAACAGGAAGCTCGGGTCGAACTCGAGTCCTCCGATGAACAGGTCGAGGTCGCCGTCGCCGTCGACATCGGCGAACGCGGGGCCGCTGTGGCGGTAGTTCTCGTCGGCTGACTTGGTATAGGCCACGCCGGCGGTTGCGCCTAGCTCCTCGAACACGTTGCCGCCAAGGTTGCGGTACAGCAGGTTCGGACCGATGTCGCCGCGCAGCACGAAGAGATCCACGAGTCCGTCGTTGTCGTAGTCGCCGCTGGCGACGCCGCCGCCAAACTCTTCGGGTTCGGAAGCCGGCGTGGGGAACAGGTAGCCATGCTGGTAGCCGATGCCCGATGCCAGGGTCGCGTCGTCGAAACGAAGCCCGGTGGGCTCCGGCTCGGGTGCTGGCGGGGCTGGCGGCGGCGTAGGCGGCGGCGGAGACGGATCGCCACCACCGCCAGCACCACCGCATGCCACGATCAGCAGGAATCCAAGTAGACCGACCCGGCGAGGCCGTGCCTGCGACCCGGGAGGTCCTTTCCGTCGGGGGGGGATGCTCGTCGTAGTATGCGCGTTACGGGAAACGCTGTGGTACGTTGCTGATGCAACGCAAACCGTTCTCCGCACATTTCGAAACGGCTGCATCGCTGCCAACGACCGCAACCACGGGCAACAATCCGCGCTGCCGCGTTGTACCGCCCCGCGCCTCCTGTCGCCTGTGACGACGAAGGCTAACCGCACGACGACAGCACACCTGTGGGAACGACTATCACGACGGGTTGCGCGCCTACATCGGCTCGACCAAGCGCGCCCGCTATCGAAACCGCGACGATGTCTACGCCGCGAGGGACCTTGGGGTGTACTTCGCCCAGGGAAACAGCGCGGCCGTCCTGATGCCAGATCCCATGGTGGTGTTCGGTGCGCCGCCCCGCCATCGGCTGTCGTAACAAGCTCTGGGTGGAGCCCAAAGGTTGTGCAATAACCCTCAGGGGCGCAGCTTGGTTTTCCTCAGAGACGCCAACACTTCTGCATTGTCGCCGACGACTGCCCAGTCGATCACGGTTCTACCCGCGTCATCCGGCAGGTCGGCATACGCGCCCACCGCCATCAGAGCGTCGATCAACCCGGGGTCGGCTTCCCATCGGGCCGCTAGATGGAGGGGCGTCTGTCCCTCGTGGTCGACGGCATTCGGATCGGCTCCGGCCCCCGCCAACGCGGCAACGACCGCCGCAGCGCTCTTCGGTGATTCCTGGTTGCCGTGTGCCCAGTGCATCGCGGTCCGCCCGGACGAGTCCGTTGCCGATGGATTCGCTCCCGCTTTCAGTAGTGCCCCCCCGACTTCTGGTTTGGTTGTATACGTTGCACACCAGTGCAGCGGCGACATTACCATTCTC
>JAPOYW010000165.1 GCA_026706425.1 Gammaproteobacteria bacterium | reverse complement strand
GTAGCCGTCGGCAAGGCCCGGATCGAGGGCGATCGCCTCGTTCGTGTACTGCCTGACCTTGTCATAGTCCCGATACATGTAGAGCTGGCCAAGCGCCCACTTGTAGCCTGCGGTTTCGGACGAAGACTGTGACCATCCCTCGTAGACGGCGAGCAGGTTCTCAAAGGACTCATCGCCGGCGGCCTTCATTGCCGCATCGCGCGCGTCTTCATCCAGTTCGGCGCTGATTTCCGATCTGCCGAGATCCTGAAACGCCCAGATGAACTGCTCATGCGCTTTGGTGTTGTTGGGATTGAGTTCGATTGCGGCCCGGAAATGCGCGACGGCGTCAGCGAGGTTTCGCTCCTGATAGGCCCTCTCACCCTCGGCATATCTGGCCTCGGACGCAGCAGCAGCGTCACTCGACAGTCCGTCGTTGCCGACCTCCTGCGCGCCAGGCGTCGCCGCAAGACAACCGCTCGCAACGACGACAGTGGCGAATACTATCTTCCTAGCGAGCATTTGCTTGCCTCCTGTCGTTAATCCATGCGCATCATTGGGTCGAGGAGTTTTTGTCTCCGCCCAAGTGTCCAGTGACGCCGGGGAATTGTTCAAAACCCTTGCACCAATGTCGCCGGCCAGAAAATCAGGTTTGAGCGCCTTCGAGAAGCGCCAGTAACCTGTTCGACTCCTCCTTGTATTCGCGAAACGCGGCCTGCTCTTCCGGCGTATCCAACATCCCGCGCCCGTTCCAGAGTTCCCCGCGCCGCTCTCGCTGGCTGCGCACCATCTCCACCGCGGTTTCGCCATTGCCGTTGGCCGTGGAGGGATCCATGCCATATTCCAGTAGAACTTCCACGAGAGGGTAGTAGCCGTACATGGTCGCGAGGTGCAGAGCGTTCATCCCCTGCTCGTCGGTCTCGCCCGGGTCCATGCCGTAGTCGAGGAATTCGCGCAGAAGCTCGGGGTCTTCATAGAACATCACCGCCCGCGGTAGGTAGTAGGACGCACTGCTTACCGGCCGTGCGCCCGCCTCCAGAAGCGCAAGGGCGCAATGGTCGTCACGGTCCTTGACGCTTCCCATCAGCCCCAGCCAGAGCGGCGTCGCACCGTCCGGATCGGGTTCATTGGCGACATCATAGTCCGGCTCGACGGCCACCAGGAACTCATCGCAGCGTCCGATACCCAACAGGTCATGCAAACTGATGTCGGGGCCATGCGACAGGATCAGTTCGATCAGCGCCTTCTGGCGAACGCTGGAGCGCTTGATCGCCGCGGACAACGGCGTACCTCCGTCGGCAAAGGGTTCGACCAGGAGATCCGGCCGATGCGGAAGAATGGCCTCGATATCCGCCAATTCGCGCGAGACGATGAAGTGCTGTCGGTACTCGTCCTGCCCGAGCATCTCGAGGCGTGTATCGAGCATGTCCCCGCCCTCGATCATCGTGGTCAGGTACCGCTCGTAGATCTCCCGCTTCTGCGGGCCGCCAATCCGATCCTCTTCCCGACCTTCGTTGAAGAAGATAACGGTGGGAACCCCGTTGACCCGAAGCGCTTGGTAGATCTCGGGCGAGTGGTCGATATCGAGCTTGACGACCTTGGCCTTCCCGGCCAGCTCGGACGCCAATTCGTCGACGATCGGGTCCACTTCCTTGCAGGGCACGCACCAGGTGGCGGTGAAGTCCACCAGCACGGGCAAGGCCGACTCGAACACCTCTTTCCGGAAGTTCCCGCCGTTTACGTAGGCCGCGCCATCCTCGTCCGGCACGCAGCCAATCATCGCGAACAGGCAAACACTCGCGAGGATCGTGCGACACACCGTGCTTTCTCGTGCCAAGTGAACTGCTACCAAGACAACTCCATCACGAAATCGACGAACGCGATGCGGCGGCGAAAGTCAACGTGCGCGGAATCCACACCGTAGTACCCATCGAAGAAGGGGAAATCTGCGTCGAAGACATTCTGCACGCCGGCGGTAACGCGCCAGGGGGACTGGGCACGCGCATACGTTCCTTGCACGTCGACGGTCGTGTAGCCGTCGACATCGGTTCGGGCTACGCCGTTGTTGATGTTCTTGTAGCTGCCGGAGCGGTTGATCGTGAGGTTGGCGCCCCATGGTTCGAGTGACCAGTCCATGTACGCGCTCCCCTTCAGCTCCACGGGGCCTTGATTCGTGCCTTCCTGTTCCACGGGATCGACGCCCGGCCCCGAGACGGTTTCCAGCG
>JAPOYW010000439.1 GCA_026706425.1 Gammaproteobacteria bacterium | reverse complement strand
CTGGCAGGAGAACGAGCACCGGCAGTACGGCATCGAATTCAGCGACGTGCCCGGGCGCCTGGCCCGGCTCGACGAGGCCTGCCCGGTCATCAAGTCCCTCTATAGCCAGCCTGTCAGCAACTTCGACGGTCGCTACTACCAACTCACCGATGCGACCCTGGATCCGAAGCCGGTGCAGCGGCCGCTCCCACTGCTGATCGGCGGGGGCGGCGAAAAGGTCACCCTGAAGATCACCGCCAGGTACGCCGACGAGTGGAACCACTGGGGCGACGCCGCCACCATGGCCCAGAAAGGCGCGATCCTCGATGCGCATTGCGCAGCGGTGGGGCGCGACCCCTCGGAGATCCAGCGCACCGCGGCTATCCTGCTGTTCATCGGCCGAACCAAGGCCGAAGCGGACGCGCGCTGGGCCGCCTACTCCGGCGGCAACAAGCCACCGCCCTCCCCCGGCCGCATAGTCCTCGGCTCGCCGGCGGAGTTGCGGGACACCGTCGCCGGGTTCGAGGAAGTCGGCGTCGACGAGATCATCGTTTCGGACGCCACGCTCGGCGAGCACGCCGAGAAATTCGAGGCCATGGATCTGCTTATGCGCGAAGTGGCCGGTCTCGCCGATCGGCCGTCGGGTGCACGTGATCGGAAACAGCGCCACGGGCAAGAGCACCCTCGCCAGGCGATTGGCGTTGGCGCTCGGAGCGGATTTCGTGGAACTCGACGCGCTCAATTGGCTGCCCGATTGGGTCGGTCTCAACGAAACGGACCCCGACGAGTTGGAACGCCGGTTCGAACACGCGACACGCGGCGACGCCTGGGTTGTCGCGGGTTCGTACACGCGATTCGCACAGCGGACGTTCTGGCCGCGCCTTGACACGGTGATCTGGCTGGACCTGCCGGTGCCGTTGCTCGTCTGGCGGGTGCTGCGACGCTCGTGGCGGCGCTGGCGGACGAGGAAACTGCTTTGGGGCACCAACATTGAACGGTTCTGGCCGCAACTGGCGTTGTGGCGCGGGGACGACTCACTCGTCTACTGGGTCGTCAGCGCCCAACGAGGCAAGCGGGAGGGAATGCCGAGACGCCCCCGCACCTGCTGAACGACGGCGTCACGCCGTGGAGCGCCTGTTCGTCCGCAACAACGGCACGCCGCCCGACGAGGCGACGGTGGCGGGACCATGGACTCTCACCGTCGACGGCGAGTCGGTGCTGCGCACGCGTCGCTACACGATTGCGGGTCTGCGGCGCAGATTCCCGCGTCTCAACCGGCAGCTCCTCCTCGAGTGCGCTGGAAACGGCAGGGCGTCGTACGAACCACCGGTTTCCGGCAACCAGTGGACTCTCGGCGCGGTCGGTTGCCCGGAATGGAACGGCGTGCTGTTGCGCGACGTCCTTGCCGACTGCGGCATCGCACGGGATGCGGTGTACGTTGCGTACTGGGGCGCCGATATGCACCTGTCGGGAACGGGCGTGCCGATCTCCAAGGCGATGCAACGGGACGCCATGATCGCCTGGGGCATGAACGGCCGGCCGCTGCACCCCATGAACGGCCATCCGCTGCGCCTGGTGTTCGGGGGCTGGCCGGGATCCACATCCGGCAAATGGCTGACCCGCATCTCCGTTCGAAACGTGGTCCACGACGGGCCCAAGATGGGCGGCCACTCCTACCGAATACCCTGCGAAGCGGTGATGCCGGGTGCCGCCGTGGCGGCCGAGGACATGTGCATCGTCGGGGCGATGCCGGTCAAGTCTCTGATCACGGCGCCGGCAAGCGGCACTCGACACCCAATCGGTTGGCCGCTCCACGTCCACGGTCATGCGTGGGTCGGCGACGGCAGGGTACGCAGTCTGCGGGTGTCCATCGATTTCGGACGCACGTGGCGGCGGGCCGAGCTCTGGCCCCCAGCCAATCAGGGCGCGTGGGCCAATTGGGACTTCATGACGCGTTTCCCGACCCGCGGCTACTACGAGATCTGGGCTCGCGCAGTCGACGACCGGGGCCATTCGCAACCGATGATTGTGCCGGGGTGGAATCCGAAGGGCTACCTCAACAACGCCTGCCACCGAGTCGCCGTCAACGTCGTGTAGGACGGTACTTGCTCAGATCCGAACTGCTCTAACCCCTGATCCCCTGATAAGGATTGGGCGGCAACGCCGGAGAGGCGCGGCGGGCAAGGCTTGTGTGGGAGAATGGGTGGGTCACTGGACGCACCTGCG
>JAPOYW010000556.1 GCA_026706425.1 Gammaproteobacteria bacterium | reverse complement strand
CGACGACGTGGTGGTGCGCATACATCGCGAGAAACTCATCGAGGATCTGTTCGGTTCCCAGACCCGGCACGAGCAGAGCCTGCTCGAGGCATCCCTGGCCCGCCTCGGTGAACTCGGCGGCATCCTGATCTATCTGCGCAGCGGTTTCGCGGGCGTGCCCCTCGACACCCTCGCCGGGGGCGATGCCAGCCGTGCGGGAGCGCGCAACCGGGACTGGCTGGAGATCGGTGTGGGCGCGCAGATCCTTCGCGACCTCGGTGTCTCCAGGCTCCGCATCCTCGCCGGACGCGAGGTCGACTTCGTTGGCCTTGAAGGCTTCGGGCTGACCGTGGTCGCCACGGAACTGCTGTGACCCGCGTCGGCATCACCCTCGGCGACCCCGCCGGCATCGGGCCGGAGGTGGCCGTCAAGGCGCTGAACGCCGACGACGTGCCTGCCGCCGACTACGTGCTGTACGGTCCGGCGTGGGCGCTGCAACTAGGTGTCGACCAGGCCGGCCAGGCGTTGCCCGCCAACTGCAAGCTGATCGATGTCGACGTGCCCCGGTCGGCGGACTTCCAGATCGGGAAGGTGACCGCGGCTTGCGGCGAAGCGAGCGTGGCCGCCGTGGAACGCTGCGCCCGGGACGCCATCGCCGGCGATGTCGCCGCGATGATGACCTGCCCGCTGCACAAGGAAGCCATACACGCCGCAGGCTACGTCGACGACATCGGCCACCAGGAGATTCTCGCCCGGCTGACCCATGCCACGACCACCGCCACCATGCTGGTGACGCCGGGTCTGCGGGTCGTGCATCTGTCCACGCACAAGTCGCTCATCGACGCGGGTCGGTTCGTGACCCGGGCAAACGTCCTCGACAAGCTTCGCCTCTGCCACGACTCGCTCACCGCCTGGGGATTGGACAATCCGAAGATCGCGGTCGCCGCGCTCAATCCGCACGGCGGCGAAGGCGGTCTGCTTGGCCGGGAAGAGATCGACGAGATCGCGCCGGCCGTCCAGGCCGCCCGGCAACTGAACATAGATGCCATCGGGCCGCTTCCCGCAGACTCCATCTTCAACCGTGCCATCGCGGGCGAGTTCGACGTCGTGCTGGCGATGTACCACGACCAGGGCCATATCGCGATCAAGGTGCACAATTTCCACGAAAGCGTCACCGCCACCCTGGGTATTCCACTGATCAGAACGTCCGTGGACCACGGCACGGCCTTCGACATTGCAGGCCTTGGCATCGCCGACGCCACGGGCGCGGTCGCCGCCCTCCGTGCCGCCGTCGCACTGGCGGAAGGAACGTTCGGCCAATCGCGGGCCCGCGCTACCGGACGCGCCGACGGGAAGGACGGGAAGACCGGAGGTTGACAGGGCACTAGCCCTTGGCACACTGGCCAACGGTAGGAAGCACGCGGGAGTTCCGATGAAAGCAGCCGTTTTTCGCGCCGTTAACACCCCGATGGACATCGAGGAGATCCACATCGACAAACCGGGACCCCGGGAGGTTCTCATCCGTACCTCGGCGGCCGGCGTGTGCCACTCGGACATGCACTTCTTCAACGGCACCTACCCCGGGGCGACGCCCTGCGTGCTGGGCCACGAGTCCGCGGGAGTCGTCGAGGAAGTCGGTTCCGCCGTTCGCTACGTCAAGCCCGGCGACCACGTCATCACCTGCCTGTCCGTGTTCTGCGGCCACTGCGAGTACTGCCTCACCGGGCACATGTCGCTGTGCCAGGAACCCGAAGTCCGACGAGGCTCCGCGGAGTCGCCGCGGCTGTCGAAGGAAGGTTCGGCGCTCGGCCAGTTCGCCGACCTCGGCTCGTTCGCCGAGCAGATGCTGGTTCACGAGCACTCGGTGGTGAAGATCCGCGACGACATGCCGCTCGACCGCGCCGCCTTGATCGGCTGCGGGGTGACCACCGGTGTCGGCGCCGTGATCCACACCGCCGATGTCGAACCGGGCGCCACCGTCGCCGTCATCGGCTGCGGAGGCGTGGGGCTGTCGTGCATCAACGGCGCGGCCATCGCCGGCGCATCGCGGATCCTCGCCGTGGACAAGGTGCCTTCGAAGCTCCAGTTGGCCGGCAACTTCGGTGCGACGGACGTCGTCAACGCCGGCGACGGCGACCCCGTCGCCCAGGTCCGGGAAATCCCCGGCGGCGGCGTGCACTATTCCTTCCAGGCCATCGGCCTCAAGGCCACCGCCGAGCAGGCGTT
>JAPOYW010000531.1 GCA_026706425.1 Gammaproteobacteria bacterium | reverse complement strand
CTCGGGTCCTGGACGAGCAACGCCGGCCAGGACCCGAGACTCATCGACGGCCATTGGGTTCGGATGTACCAGGAAGTGCTGTTGGCCGGGCGGCGGGGGGCCGCCCTGCGCGCCATATCCGCAGTCGATGTCGCACTCTGGGATCTGCTGGGCAAGGTCGCAGGATTACCCCTCTATCGGCTCCTCGGCGGCTGGACCGACTCGGTACCGGCATACGCCTCCGGGGGCTACTACCGTCCCGGCGACCCGCTCGACAACATCCGGGACGAAATCCGGTTTTATAAGCCGCTCGGCTTCTCCGACTTCAAGATCAAGGTGGGCGGTGCTGACTTCGAGATCGACGTCGAGCGCGTGCGCACCGCACGGGAGGCCATTGGCGCGTCGGGCCGCTTGGCGCTGGATGCCAACAACGCCTGGCGCTGGCCGCACGATGCGATCCGTTTCGCGCGGGCGGTCGAGAACTGCGACATCTGGTGGCTGGAGGAACCCCTGTCCCCCGACGACATCGCCGGCCATGCCGAGATCGCACGCACCCTTGAAACGCCGGTGGCGACGGGGGAGATACACGCGACCCGGTGGGACTTCCGGGATCTCATCGCGCAGCAGGCGGCCGACGTCCTGCAACCCGATGCCGGCGTCCTGGGTGGCATTACGGAATGGATGAAGGTGGCGCACACCGCCGCCTCCTTCAATCTGCCGGTGGCACCGCACTGGCATGCGAACGTGCATGCCCACCTCGTGGCGGCGGCGCACAACAGCATCACCGTGGAGTACTTCGCGCTCGAACAGGACATCTACAACTTCGAGCGCCTGGTGACCCCGGAAACGCGCTTGCGGATCGAGGACGGTCGAATCCCGCTGTCGGACCGACCGGGACTCGGAATGGATTTCGACGAGAAAGCGATCGCGCACTGGTGCGCGGACTGAGCCCGGCAGACAACCCCGTGGCGGCGACCCCATCGCGCCCAAAGGGCACCGGGACAGGACAAACCCGTCCCCTACGGCCATGTCGCCGATCAACCCGGCCGGGGCATCGCGCCGCGTTGGATGCTGGGGAACCGATGACTGGTGTGAGAACCGGACTCCGCGAGTAACGCGGGATCCGGCACCGGTTGCTAGAGGTCGACGCCTACGCTCAGCGAAAGCGTGCGTGGCCGTGTGACGGCGTAGTAGCCGACGAACTGGTCGCGCCAGTCGCTAGCGCCGGCCGGCCACCCCGGATAGTTCGGCGTCTGCCAGACGATTTCCCGGTCGTCGAACACGTTGTCGAGGAACACCGACAGTTCGAGGGAACCGCGTCGCAGGCTCACGGACGCATCCATCATCGTGTACGGGTCGTTGGGGTTATCCTTGGTGAAGTGGCCCCACCGTTCGGGTACGGAACGGAACGTGGCGTTCGCCCTGAGTTCGCCAAGCGCCGTGTCCTGGGCCCAGTCGGCGAGCACGGAGAACTGGACCCCGCTGGTCAAACCGGGCAGCGGCAGCCCGACGAAGTTCTGGCGTTGGTCGTCAAGGATTTCGGAGTCCTTCCAGCCAAGGTGGAGGGTCAGTTCGAGGTTGTCGTTGTCTTGTGGAAGATCACGCCACCCGCGACATCCACCTCGGGGCAACCACCGGTCCATTGGCCTGCGGCTTGCAGTTCCTCGATCAGCTGGGGATCGTCGGTATCCCACCAGAAAAAGCTGCCACGCCTGTGGTTGGCGTTCTCGTACCAGACGCCGGCCACCCAGTCGATGAACTCGTTCCCGTCGACCGATGACACCGCGCGCACTTCCATGGTTTCGATGTCGCGTTCCGACGGCCCTTCCGTAATGTGGAAATCCGCTTTCAGGCCGCGGGGCGTCAGGCCGCCCACGGGGACGCCGGGACACCAGCCGTCCGGCAGGCACTCCCACAGGACGTTGCGTTCAAAGAAGCTATGGTTGTCCATGTTGGCGCCGATCACCGAGAGAGTGAATGGCTCGAAGTCCCATTCACGGTGGCCGTTGACGGGTCTCTTCGAAAAGAGGCGCTACGCCGCCACCGTCTGCAACTCCACGAAGCGCCGGTAGTGCCCGTCCGGCAACGCCATCAGCTCTTCATGGCTACCGGACTCGCGCAGGCGACCGTCCTCGAGGAACACGATCTTGTCCGCGCAGGCGATGGTGGACAGGCGGTGGGCGATGATGATCACCAACCGGTCCCGCGCTCCCCCCTTTCGCGACTGCCCGCCGTACT
>JAPOYW010000075.1 GCA_026706425.1 Gammaproteobacteria bacterium | reverse complement strand
TCGAGAGCGCGCCTCGGTAGCCGCTGGTCAGGGCGATCACCAGGCATACGATGAATCCGCCGAACACCACCATGATCGTGCCCTGAGAGAGAAACGGCGCCAGCGGGCCCGAAAAAACCAGCGCCCCCATAGAAATCAGGTACGCCGAGCCGATGATTCCCACGACCAAGCCGACCGACAGCGCCGACAGCAATTTTGTCGAGAGCAGGTCGGCGCGGAGTTCGGAAGTCAGATTCATGTTCGGGGTTCGCGTTGGCGCGGCCCGCGATGCGCGGAGCCGGACCACCGTCCTTCCCAGGTCCCGGTCCGCGCGCGATGGCGGGTCCGCCGACGTGTGAGCGTCATACCGGCGACGTCTTGCCAACCCCGCACGAGCCCCCTGGAGCCGCTTCGGCCAGCACTGGATTGATCGCGGTTCACTGCCGCGGGATTTCTTCCTTCATACTGCGCGTCTCCGCCGGCCGCTCCCCAAACAGGGATCGGGCGCGAGAAACAAGTGCGCCAGCGTGGACTGCACGCCCTCGACAAAGACGTAATTGGAGTTGCTGGAGCGGGCCTGCGTCTGTTTGGGGCTTTCGAATTCCGGCGAGTCGTACCACGCCCTCGCCTGGTCCATGCTGTCGAACTCAATCACGACCAGGCGACCAGGCGTCCGGTCACCTAGCGCCGCCGCGAAACTGCCGCCGCGAACTAGATACTTGCCGCCATACCGTTGCACCGTCGCCAGGGTCACCTCGACGAACTCCCCAATTCGTTCCGGGTTCGTGATCTTCATGCCCGCAATCACGTAGCAGGCCATTTGCTGTTTCCTTCGTGGTTCCCACGCGGCAGCGGCGCGAGGGAAGGTGTTTCGCCTTGCCGATTTCCGGGTCGACCATGCCGCCGCCGAGCATCTGCGTGAGGAAGGCGGCGAACGGGCAGCTGGCCCCTATGCAGGCGATGGAATTCGCGCCCCGCCGTTCGGCCAGCTCGCGTCTTCCAAGCGCGGCGGACGCGAGCACGCGCCGGGCGAGGGCCGGTTCGGTACGACAACGCAAGAATGCGCTCGAACGCTTCGTCCGGTTTCACGCCGGGTCCCCCACGATTGCGCATCCGGCAGCATTATCGAAATCTCGTGTAAAATGAGTGTGTAAGCTGGCCGTGTTTCGGTAGTATTTCAGTAAAGATCGGCCAAGGAACACAACCCAACCGCTGCCGACAGCCGGGTTGATCGCGAAACCGACGACACGGACCGCCCAACGCGCCAATGCGGCGAAGGAGGAACCTTGACGCGTTCCGACGACACGAAGCGCGGGAAACAAACCCCGCGCGAGCGCAGTTCAGCACTCACCGACGCCGTCCTTCGAATCAACGCCTCTCTCGACCTCGACACCGTTCTCGGAGAGGTGATGGAGAGCGCCCAGTCGCTCACCGGCGCCCGGTGGGGCGTGATCGCCACTGTCGACGAGCAGGGCGCGCCACAGGATTTTGTGTTCTCGGGCTTCACCTCCGAGGAACAACACGAGCTTTACACCTGGCCCCACAGCGCACGTCTGTTCGAGCATTTCCGCAGCCTGCCGGGACCGCTGCGGCTCGACGACCTTTCCAGCTACGTCCGCGCACTCGGCATCGAGCCCGCCGCGGCGTTCGCACGCACCTTCCAGGGCACGCCGATGCGCCAGCGTGGTGCCGACGTCGGCAGCTTCTTCCTCGCCGACAAGGCGAACGGGAAGGCGTTCACCGACGAGGACGAGGAAGTACTGACGGTGTTTGCGTCCCAAGCCGCGGCGGCGATCATGAACGCGCGCACCCACCGCGACGAGCGCCGGGCCAGGGCCGATCTCGAGGCGCTGGTCGAGACGTCGCCCGTCGGGGTCGTGGTGTTCGATGCGAAAAGCGGCCGGGCAGTGTCGTCCAACCGCGAGGCGCGGCGGATCACGGAGGCCCTGCGGACGCCCGGCCGGCCGCCCGAGGAGCTTCTTGAGGTGGTCACCTTCCGGCGCGCGGACGGGCGCGAGATCTCGCTGAGCGACTTCCCGATCGCGCAGCAGCTCAGTACCGGCGAGACAGTGCGCGCCGAGGAGATGCTGCTCTCGGTGCCGGACGGGCGCAGTGTCCGGGTGCTGATCAACGCAACGCCGATCCATAGCGAGGACGGCACCGTGGCGTCGGTGGTGGTCACCCTGCAGGACCTGGCGCCGCTCGACGAAATCGAGCGGATGCGGACCGAGTTCCTGAGCCTGGTGAGCCACG
>JAPOYW010000592.1 GCA_026706425.1 Gammaproteobacteria bacterium | reverse complement strand
ATCGAGCAGGACCCGGATCGCGAATTGCGCAAGCGGTGGGGCGACGCGTGAGGAAACGGCGCGATGGCTGTGGTCGAGGCGTCTGGTCGAGGCGCCGGTCCACGATGGAGCCGCAGTACCGCTGCAGGGCACGACGCCGGTTCTCGGGCCCGAGGCCCTTCCAGTCCGCGGCCGCCTCGATCCGTTCGCACGCCGTGAGGCTCTACGACCAGGAAGAGCGTCCCGCACCGTCGCCGTGACGTCCTGGCCGCAAGGTCGGGACCTGCTTGGCTCGGAGTCGTCCTGCGACCGGGATCTTCACCAGAGTCCGCCCCACAATATGCCACGTTTGGAACGGGAACGGGCAGACCAGCCACGGAACGGCTCCGACGACGGATCGCCTATCGATCTCTCGGTGTTCCGCAGACGACCTCGGAACACTATTGGGGTTCGGGCAGCGCGAACCGTACGATCTCTATAAGTTGTTCCGACTAGGAGGTTTACTCGCGATGGGCCGGTGACGCTTCCCTCGTTGTACCCCTCATTGTAGACGGGAATCCACGGGACCATTGAAGCCGTGTGTGGACGGTTTCCCAGGAGCCCGAGCGTTCACCCGCGACTCGCGGTCGTGACGATCGCTCTCCGGTCACGGGCGCAGAGTTGGCACAGCAAGCTCATTGCGGGTGTACGGCGATCCAACCTTCCAGTTCCGCCGTTGTCGTATCGTCGACGGGCGCGAGACCGGCAACTGCGGCTCTCGCTGCGAACAGGCAAAGCACAGAGTCAAGCGCATCAGCGCTCTCCTGGCAGCGTACACGCAGGTCGTCGGCAATCTCGATGCGTGGCGAGATGCCCTCGATAATCGTTTCTCGCTCGCTTGCGCCATCGGGCCCGTCGTAGCCCTTGTGGGGTAGCTGCCAGTGATGTAGCTGGGCCGCAGGGAAAGCCTCGACGAGCAGTCCCACAGCGGCACGGCACCAAGGCCAGACTGGTCGTCTGGACCTACCCAGGAGTGTAAGACTGCCGGCCGTAAACGGTGCTCCGCCCCGGGGGCCGTTCCACAGGGTCGACCGGACGTTCACGCGGCCTCGCCAGAACCGCTCCGTCTTGCGCAACGGCTTCAACTCTTCAAGGGAGGCGTTCCCTTCGCCGTAGGCGACCAACTCCGCCCCCTTGGCGAACGGGCGACTGTCGGTCGGCAACTCCGCGACATCTTGCAGCAGCGTCGGCAACCCACCGTCGGGCATGTGACGGGCCGGAAGAGCGAATGGTGCGTCGATCCCCGCCGCGCAGTACCCACCCCCGGCAAGCAGTTCAACCAACCGCTCGAATGGAGGAGAACCGCCTGGCAGGTCTTGGACCGGTCGGAGCCCCACCAACTTCAAGGACGCCTTGTCGTGCAACTGCGCTGTTGCGATCCAGACGTTCGAGCGTCTGCAGCCGGGCGTCCACTTCTGGGCGTCTCCGGAGAAATCGATGCCGTGAACGACCGTCAGCATTCTCTGGCGCGAATTCTACACGCTGGCACGGAAGCCCGCTGACCAGCCGAGATTCCTCGCGCTCCGCTACCCGACGGCGACAACCGCGCTGCTCCACGCAGCCGCCGACGCGTTGACGGCCCGAGTCCCGGTACCCGGAGCCGATACGCGTCGGCAGCCGGGCAGCCCCGCGAGCCGAGCACGATGGCGCCATCGCGGCACCTGAACGCTACCCGGCGAGCCAGTCCGAAACGCGGACCGGGGGCTCCTCGTGAAGCGCCGTATCGCACTCCACTAGAGCGCCGAAGATGTAGCCGATCTGCACGCGGAAGGCATTGAGCCACAGCCGATCGCAGTCCATTCCGGCGGGATTGGACGTCTTTTCATTTCGATCACAAGCAGGTTAGGCCCGTCGAACCCTCGATGGTGCACGATGATATCGGGCACGGCGACCGGAGCTTCAACGTGTCGGTTGCGACGGCGATAGCACTCGTCCGGAAGACCACGCAGCCGTTTCGCGACATCACCCTCGCGGTTGTACTCGACATCGACGTCGTACTGCTCGAACTCTTCGCGCAAGTACATCGCGAGTCTTGCTGCGATGCACCGCTCGCTCAAATCGTTCTCAAGCAGATGGCGATCGTCTTCCCCCAGCCGCCGTAGCGCCCGCTCCA
Organism: Gammaproteobacteria bacterium; assembly: GCA_026706425.1. Lineage (GTDB taxonomy): Bacteria > Pseudomonadota > Gammaproteobacteria > Pseudomonadales > Azotimanducaceae > VXYL01. The sequence continues at coordinate 114 of JAPOYW010000592.1, read as the reverse complement.
GACGTTGTCTAACCTCGTCCTCTCCCACGTTTCGTCCATCGCGGGCAACGCCCCGGGCACCCGTCCCAGCCGTAGGGCACGAGCACGGTGTCGGCGAGGTGGAACTGCCCCGCC
>JAPOYW010000083.1 GCA_026706425.1 Gammaproteobacteria bacterium | reverse complement strand
CACCAGCACGATTCGCACGCCGTCACACACTCGCATCGTCGTCTCCCTTCGGCGCCCGGCGTTCCGGGGTCGGCGCGTCACGTTTACTCGATGGCCGCCGCCGACCCCGCGGTGGCAGCGCCGGTTGCCGGATCCATGACCCGAACCCGCGCATCATCGCCGATGCGGTCGATCGGCGCAACCCGGGCTCGGGTGCGGGTACCACCATCGGAGTCCCGTCACCGCGGGTTCGTGTGGTCGCGACACGCGCTATGATGCGTTGCGGGTCATGATTGAGAGGCGCCTTAGGACGCTCTGGGAGCAGTTGCAGGGCAAGAAGCCGCACCTGCCACACTTTCTGGCAGAGATTCACCTCCAGGGAATCCGTGGCATCGAGGACCTCCGGGTCGTTTTCGACTATCCGGTGAGCGTCATTGCCGGTGGCAATGCGAGCGGCAAATCGACCGTGCTGTTCGCGGCCGCCTGCGCCTACAAGGTACCGGGCGCAGGGATGAAGGACTTCGTCCCCTCGACGCTCATTCCCGACTATCGGCCAAGGGTGGGCGCACGCGGGGACCCGAGGCGCGAGATCGTCATCGAGTTCGAGTATTCGACTCCCGACGGTCGGCGTTCCATGCGCTGGCGCCGCGCGAAGGGTTGGAACCGCAGCTTTCTGGGTCGCAAGAATGCCACCCAGCCGGAACGACCGGTCTATCTCCGGACGCTTAGCAACCTCAGTAATCCGTCCGAGGTGCGCGGCGTGCTGAGCATGTCGCGCCTGACCTCGGCACCCCGAGAGACCCCGTTGACGGCGGCACAGATTGCGTTTGCGCAGCAGATGCTCCGCTTTCGGTACGCCGAGGTCGTCGACCTTTCCGGGGGAGGCGGCACCAAGAGCCTTCTCTTCGCCGCGCAGGAACGTGGCGCGGAGTATTCGGAGCTGCACATGGCGGCCGGCGAACGGGCCATCCTCCGCCTCTCGCGGGAGATCGCCCAACTCGACGGCTGCCTGGTACTCATCGACGAAGTCGAAGCCGGTCTGCACCCCTGGGTACAGCAGCTCCTCATGCTGCAACTGCAGCAGCTTGCCTTGCGGAACGACCTGCAGGTCATCGTCACCACGCACAGCCCAGTGGTGCTCGACGCCGTACCCGCCCACGGGCGTATCTTCCTGGAACGGGACGACACCGGCAACGTCACGGTGCGTCCGCCCTACCGCGACGTCGTCCGGAATGCCCTCTATGGGCGGTCCGGCGACGCACTCAATCTCCTCTGCGAAGACTCCACGGCCGAGGGAATCCTGCAAGGCGTGTTCGACGTTCTGCTGCCCCGCGAGCGAATTCGCAGGGAGTCCGTCCGCGTGGGTCGCGACACCGGCGCAGACGAATTCCCAATGCACGCCAGCGCGTTCAGAAAGTTCGGGCAGATTCAGAACTTCATCTTCGTCCTCGACGGTGACAAACGCGCCGGCGATTTGGACGAGACGATACGCGAGAGAGCAGGAAGCGACGTCCCGGTGTTCTTTCTCCCCGGCGACGACGCGCCCGAAGTCTGGGTCTGGGAAGCTATGCGCCGTAACCTCGCCGGCGCTTCCACCGAGCTTGGAGTCGATCCAGCCGATCTGACCGAGCGAATGAACCGCGCGGACGCGGTGTACGACACTGCGTCCGACCGCCCCGGAGAGATCGCCAAGACGAAGCTCCACGGTCTCGCCGAAGCCATTGGCTGGGCCGAATCCGACATCGGCAGGGTAGTTGCTCGACTGGAGGCCGCCCGCAAGGAAAGCGACATTCAGCCCCTGGTGGGCGGCCTGAAGGGGGCCCTGTTGCAGTGGCGCGCGGAGTAGGCCGGGCGATCATCGCCCATCCCATGGGCGATATGCACGATGCCGGGAGGCCGGCTTGGCGATGGCCCGCCACAAGTCAGGGCAACGGCAGCCGGAGCGCGGCCAGCGAGCCCGGCAAGCCGGGTCCCGCCACCTGCACGACGACGTACTGCCGACCCTCGTGCTCGTAGCCCATCATCCCGTATTGGCCCGAGGCGGGGAGGGCGACGGTGCCGAGCCGATCGCCGGTCCGCTTGTCGAGGGCGTGCAGGCGCGGCGTGCCGCCGGTGCCCTCGGCGGTGATCACGAGCGTCTTCGTGACCATCGTCACCGGGTGCGAGAGGAGGCCCGTGTTCGGCAGGTCGACGCCGGCCAGGGCCGGGTGGTCGCGGATGCGCTCCGGGGTGTCGCCGTTCGGCGTCTCCCAGAGGTGCTCGCCGGTG
>JAPOYW010000177.1 GCA_026706425.1 Gammaproteobacteria bacterium | reverse complement strand
TCAACGACTTCGAGGGGCGGCAGTGGGAGAACTTCGAGGCGCAGATGCGCCGCGTGATCCCGGACGGCCGCTGGCTCCCGCTCGACCCGAGCCACCGCATCTTCGACACGTTCTTCAACGTGGAGAGGCTCGATCTCCCGAACCCCTTCAACCACCACCTCGCCGGCCTCGTCCCGGAGTACTTCGGGCTCTTCGAGGACAACGATCCCGAGGGCCGGTTGATGTCGATCGCCTGCTACAACACCAACCTGGCCGAGTTCTGGCAGTCGGGCGGCACCGGGTTCTTCCCCATCGAGCCGATGAACAACGGGTTCGAGCTCGGCATCAACTACTGGATGTACGGGTTGACGCACTGACCTGAACCACGGCTGCGGCCGACGCAACGTATAATGAAGTTGAGAGCGTCGAATGACGTCCGTGGGGGTTAGTGCGACGAGGTTAGAATTACAGATAACGGAACGGAAGATGACCACGAAGAAGCCATCCCGCAGGAAGCGACCGGATGTAGTCCAGGTGAAGAACCCCAAGAGCGGGCACTATGTAAAGATTGACAGAAGCGCCGGCAAGATCATTTCGCACAAGAAGACCGCCGGCCCCTACAAGGGCGTTCGTGTCGTCAGGAAGAGCCGATGATCATCTATAGTCCTCTGGACGGCGATGCCCTGACCAGTTCAATCCCGAGCAACCCGAGACACTGCTTCTTGATGACCCGACTTGGTGATTCCGTGCCTGCCGCAATCGAGGAGATTGGGCTGGCCGTTTCCGACTTGTGCCGCAACGCGAACTACACCGTCATCGATGCACGGTCGCGTGTCACGGGGCGGGACTTCCTGATGAAGATCTGGAGGCTGATTGCTTCTGCTCCGCTCTCGATCGGTATTTGCCATGAAGCAATTCCTGCCACCACGCAGGCCAACATCTACTACGAGCTCGGCGTCGCGCAGGCGCTCGGCAAGGAGACTCTGCTCATCAAGTCTCCGAACGTCGCGGTGCCAAGCGATTTCATCAGAACTGAGTATGTGGAGTTCAATGCGGATTTCAGGAGGAACTTTTCCAGATTCCTCGACTCGTTGCAGGATTGGGCCGAACACTACGAACTTGTCGCCGATCAACTCGACAGGAATCCGATCCTCGCGATCGACTACCTGAAGCGAGCGTTTCTCATTTCCGGTCAAGAAAGACTGCGCGATAAGGCGCAGGCGCTCCTCGACGAAGCCGGGCTTGATGATCGCGCAAGGAACAGCGTAGAGCTGCTCGCGGCCACCTTCTGATCGCGCGGTACTGCGGGTCGAGGCTGGAATCTCAACCATGTCGGCGGGGTCGTAGCCAGAATGTCGGCACCGCACTCGGGTTCTCGGGCCGCCCACTACCCATTCGGGTGCGGCACCGTCGTGCGTTGGCTACCGGCGGCGGAGCGCCTCCGTGGGCGTCAGGATCGGGATGCCCTGGAACGGCGACATCACCAGCAGATCCTGATCGCCGGTGATCAGACAGTCCGCGCGCCCCAGGAGGGCGGTCTCGAGCAGCATGTCGTCCCCGGGGTTGCGGCATCCCAACTTGGCGCCGACGATCGAAACCCACTCGGAGACGGCTTCGAGTTGGGCAAGGAAGAGCCACCGAGCGTCCCGGCTGACGTACCGGTCGAACCTGGAACGATGGAACCTCGTTCGCAACTCGCCGAAGGTCTCCTCGGAGAAGAGCAGCGCGCCGTGGGCGTCGCGTATCGCGTCCACCACCGCGCGCGGCCGGCCGGCCGGTGTCAGTGCCGCGCTGATCAGCACGTTGGTGTCGAGGACGAAGCGCTCAACCGTCATCGGACAGGAGCACGTCCAGCTCGCCTTCGGTCAAGCCGCGCGACGCCGCCTCGGCTCCCAGGCGGTCCATGGTCTCGGTGAGGCGCGCCCAGGCGGCGCCTCGTAGGCGTTCGTACTGCTGCATCGACATTACGACGCCGACCGGCCGGCCCTTCTTCGTCACGCGGACCGGCGCCGTCTGCGCGGCGTCGAGCAACTGGCCGAACCGATTCTTGGCCTCGCGGGCGGCGATTTCCTTCATGAGCCCATAATAGCTATTATGGACCTAGCGTAGCCATCCTCCATCGGAGAACCGCCCTGTCGCGTTCCAACCCGACCTCTCGTTCGAGGACCGCACACGTCTTTTCTCGAGCCGCTCCAGCGATTCCAGGCTCCGGTCACATCCGGGCGGCCAGGCCCTTCACCATGGAGGGCAGCCGCTCCACCAGGTAGAGCGGGAGGGAC
>JAPOYW010000339.1 GCA_026706425.1 Gammaproteobacteria bacterium | reverse complement strand
GCATCGACGGTATAGATATGGAACAGGTCGTGCTGCATCTGCCCGACCACCTCCCCGAACTCGGGAATGTAGCGGGACAGGATGCCGTAGCGGCGCATGCGGGTGAGTTGCGTGACCAACGTGTAGGGCGCCTTGAGCAGGGCGATGAACAGCCGGTTGTTGCCGGGGTCGGCGCGGAACTTATCGTCGACGAGGTGCACGTGGTCGCGGATCAGGCGGATGGTGCCGGCGCGCACCCCGTCGATGTCGCGCCGGTTGGCGAGGATGACGAACATCTCGAGCAGGGCGCTGGGATGGCGTGCGAACACGTCGGGTGCGGTGGCTTCGATGTGGCTGTCGCGTATGCGGAAACGCTCGTTGACGGATTCGATTCGCGGCTTGCCCCGTGCCAGCGACTCCTCCAGGAACTGCAGGACGATGTCGTTCACTTCCCTGAGGGTCAGCACGTAGCGGTAGTACTGGTGCATGAATCGTTCGACGCCGAGCTTGGCCGCCGTATCCACGTAGCCGAGCCGTTCCGCCAGCACGCGCTGGTGCTCGAACTGCAGTCGGTCGTCCTTGCGTCCCGCAACCAGGTGCAACCCGTAGCGCACCCACCAGAGGTAACGCCTGCCGTTGGCGAGCCATTCACTCTCGGTGGGCGTGACGATGCCCAGGCGCTCCAGTGCGTCGATGTCGCTCGTTCCGAACTTCCTGGCGCAGACCCAAAGCGCCGTCTGCAGGTCGCGCAATCCCCCCGGGGACGCCTTGACGTCCGGTTCGAGGTCGTATTCCACGTTGTGGAAGCGTCGGTGCCGCTGCCGCTGTTCCTCCCGCTTGGCGCGGAAGAAGCGGTCGGCGGGCCACAGGCGGGGTTTGTTCATCGCGCGGTCGAGTTTTTCGAGCATGGCCCGGGCGCGCGGGGTGGTGGGTTCTGTGAGCAGGCGCCGCTCGAACACGGCCGTGGCCACGGTGATGTCGTTCGCGGCCTGGGCGATGCAGTCCCTGACCGTGCGGACGCTGTGACCGATGTCGAGGTTCAGGTCGTACAGGTTGCGAAGAAACGACTCGATTTCGGTTTTGTGCCGGCGCGGGTCCCGGCCCAGTATCATGAGGTCGATGTCGGACCCGGGGTGCAGTTCGCCGCGGGCGTAACCGCCGAGGGCGAAGAGCAGGAGCGCATCCCCGGCGGCGCCGTTGCCGCTGCCGCTGTCGAAATGACGGCGCCAGATTTCGCGGATAAGGGCGTCGAAGAAGGCCACCCGGTCGCGAACGATGGACTCGATGGCGTCCCTGGCCCAGTAACGCTCCGCCAGGGCGGCATCCTGTTCGGCGATACGCGCGCGCCAGCCGGCGACGTTCACGAGAGGTCGGCTTCTTCGGCCCGCCTGGTCAGAATTTCCGTCCCATCGCCTGTCACGAGCAGGGTGTGTTCCCACTGGGCGGAGAGCTTGTGGTCCTTGGTGACGACCGTCCAGCGGTCGGGCAGCATGCGGATATCGCGCCGGCCGGCGTTGATCATCGGTTCCACGGTAAACGTCATGCCCTCCTCGATCACCATGCCGGCTCCCCGGTGCCCGTAGTGCAGCACCTGGGGTTCGTCGTGGAAGCGCTTGCCGATGCCGTGGCCGCAGAATTCACGGACCACGGAGAAATTGTGGGCCTGGGCGTGCGTCTGGATGGCGTGCCCGATATCGCCCAGGGTGGCGCCGGGGCGGATGGCGCCGATTCCCCGATACAGGCATTCCTGGGTAACCCGCACCAGGCGCTGGGCCAGCACCGCCGGCTTGCCGACGAAGAACATCTTGCTGGTATCGCCGTGATAGCCGTCCTTGATGACGGTGATGTCGATATTCAGGATGTCGCCGTTCCTCAGCACCTTTCTGGCCGATGGAATACCGTGGCAGACGACGTGGTTTACCGAGGTGCAGATCGACCGGGGGAAGGGCGGGACGCCGGGCGAGTTGCGGTAATTGAGCGGCGCCGGAATGCAGCCGAGTTCGTCGACGATGAAGCGGTGGCAGATGTCGTCGAGAACGCCCGTGGTTGTGCCGGGCGCGATGTGCTCGCGGATCATATCGAGACGCTTCCCGCTGCCGGGCACGCTGCGCGTGCAGTACGCCAACTGGGCCCACTACGAGTGGTACGTGCCGAGCCGGCGTGGCTACCACCACTACCTGCAGTTCATCTGCAAGCGCGCGCGCGGGCTTGCCGCCCTGTGGCACCGCGTGAAGTACGCCTGCTACATCTATCCCTTCTTCCATCGCCAGTTCAACGACCAGGACGCGTGGATGGTG
>JAPOYW010000480.1 GCA_026706425.1 Gammaproteobacteria bacterium | reverse complement strand
GGGGTGACGGCACCGACGAAGGGTCCATAGGGGAACGGTTTGGGCACGTTGAACACCACGCGCACCGTGAGGTCATCAATCGCCTCGACTGTCTGCACCTCCGTGAAGGAGGCGTCGGCGCTGCAACCGACTTCCTCGTGCAAGCAGTACTCTCCCGTGAATACGACGTCCCGGGCCGTGAAGGGCGTGCCATCAGCCCACACCACGTCGGGTTTCAACTTCCAGGTAATGCTCTTGAGATCTTCGGAAACGCCGCCGTTTTCAAGGGTGGGAATCTCCAAAGCCAACACCGGGACCATCTCGCCGTTGTCGTCGTAGTTCGCCAGCGGCTCCACGACCATCGACGCCGCCTCGATCTCCTTCGTACCACCCGAGAGGTAAGGGTTCATGGTAGACACCGCCTGCCAGTAGAGGATGTTGGCGTGCCGGTTCTCAACCGGTTCGGGGACAACGAATTCCTCCACGATCTCGTCCGGACCGCAGCCCGCAACCAGCATCGTCGCCAGGCTAATCGTCACAAACCGGTTGTGCGACCCAGCGTGGTTTTTAGGTGAGCGGTGCATGGAAGTCATCCTGGTTCTCCTGTTTTCGTGACGGCGGGCATCTCAAGCGTCCCCCGCATAGTGACATGCAACCCGGTGACCCGGCCGCAACTCCCGCCATTCGGGTTCCCGAACCGAACACTCGGGTGTGGCCATCGGACATCGGGTGTTGAATCGGCAACCCGGCGGCGGGTCCGCCGGGCTCGGCACGTCGCCGGTGAGGATAATTCGCTCACGGGCCGCCTCGAGTTCCGGATCGTGGACCGGGGCCGCGGACATCAGGGCTCGCGTGTAGGGATGCAAGGGTTCCCGGTAGAGTTCATCGCTCGGGGCCAGTTCCACGATCTTGCCGAGATACATCACGGCGACCCGGTCGGCGATGTGGCGAACCATGGCGAGGTCGTGGGAAATGAAGAGATACGTAAGCCCGAGCCGGTCCTGCAGATCCTGCAGAAGGTTGACGACTTGGGCCTGGATCGAGACGTCCAGCGCGGCGATCGGTTCGTCGCAAACGATGAACTCGGGTTCGAGGGCCAGCGCCCGGGCGATGCCGATACGCTGGCGCTGCCCGCCGGAGAACTCGTGGGGATAGCGGTTCGCAAAGCGCGCGCTGAGTCCCACCGCGTTCAACAGTTCGTCGACGCGTTCGTCCAGCGCCATGCCCTTCGCCGCCCCGTGTTCGACCAACGGCTCGCCGACGATGCTGCCCACGGTCATGCGCGGATTGAGACTGTCCTGGGGATCCTGGAAGACCATCTGCATGCTTTGGCGCAACCGGCGCAGCGACTCGCCGCGTACATCGCCGATGTCTTCACCACGAAACGCGATGCGCCCGGCCGTCGGATCGTAGAGTCGCAGGATCACGCGACCCGCCGTGGACTTGCCGCAGCCGCTCTCGCCCACCAGGCCTAGCGTCTCGCGTTCATGGATCTGGAAGTCCACGCCGTCCACCGCCCGCACGCTACCCACCTGACGCCGGAACACGCCGCGCATGATCGGGAAATGCTTGGCCAGGTTCTCGACTTCGAGCAGCACGGGAGTTGCGCTATCGGAATGCACGGGGACATTCGCCATGGCGGGTTCAGTCGTCACGGGGCGCTCCGCGATCCACGTCGAAGAAGCACGCGACCTCGTGGCCCCCGCCAACAGTTTTCAGCATCGGGTTCTCGCGTTGACAGCGATCGAAGGCATGTTCGCAACGCGGCGCAAACGGGCATGACGCCGGCGCTTGAAGGAGACTGGGGGGGTGTCCGGGAATACTCGCCAGACGTCCCGACGCTTCTCCCTCGGCATCGGGTGACGGCAGCGTACGCAGCAGGCCCCGGGTATAGGGGTGCTTCGGTCGCGCGTAGAGGGACTTGACGTCGCCCCGCTCGACCACTTGGCCGCCGTACATCACCATGACCCGGTCCGCGAGACCCGCAACGACGCCGAGATCGTGGGTGATCCAGATGATCGACATCCCGAGTTCCCGTCGCAGTCGCTTCACCACGTCGAGGATCTGCGCCTGGATGGTCACATCGAGGGCGGTGGTTGGTTCGTCGGCGATCAGCACCTTGGGATTGCATGCCAGCGCGATGGCGATCATCACCCGTTGCCGCATGCCCCCAGAGAACTGGTGCGGAAAGTCGCTCAAGCGCCGCGTCGCCTCGGGGATGCCCACTAGGTCCAGCAACTGCGCGGCGCGTTCGCGGGCAGCGGCCTTGTCCATGCCGAGATGTACGCGCAGCGGCTCCGTCAAC
>JAPOYW010000618.1 GCA_026706425.1 Gammaproteobacteria bacterium | reverse complement strand
CGGTGGCCAACAGGGTGCCGGTGTCATCGAACGCCAGGGCCGACGGCTTGGCCGGGTATCCCGACATCATGGCGTCCTGCTCCGTGGAGCGACGCCAGAAGTGCACCGAGTTGTCCTGGCTGCCGCAGGCCACGATATCCCCGTCCGGGCTCAGTACCAGCGACACCAGGGATCCCTGCCACTCCAGTATCTGGCGAAGCTCGCCGGTGGGCGCGTCGAAGAACGTCACTCGACCGTAGCAGGCCGTCGCCAGCTCCCCTGCGCTCGACCAGGCGATCGCGCTGACAGTGCTGGGATGATCATCAGATCGCCAAACCTCCGCGCCGTCCACGCCATACGCGCGAACCTGCCGGGAGCAGGAGGCCGCCAACCACTGGCCGTCCGGCGACCACGCCACGTTCTCCACCCAGCCGCCGCCGACCTCGATAGCCTGTTTTACCCGGCCTTCGGCGACATCCCAGACAAGGACTCGTCCGTCCTGGCCGGCCGTAGCGAACGAGGTTCCGCCTGGGTGAATCGCCACCGCGAGCACACCGCCTTCATGAACCCCGCGCCGCTCCCAGGTGGTCGCGCCGGACTTGCCGTCGAATGCGTAAACGCCACCCGAAGCGTCACCGACCATCAGCGCCTCACCACGCAGGCTCCAACCACCGGCGATAGCGTAGTCGCCAACCGCCGCAGACCAGCCCCGGCGAAGAACACCCTTTGGGCCGTCGACATTTTGAGGCGCTATCGACATCTCAATCAGCCTCGGCAGCCGCAATCGCTGCGATGTTGGCCAACAGCCATGCGGATGCAGCAAACAACTGCAACCAGTCCCCGCCGGACCTGAGCCCGTAAGTCAGCATGCTGCCAATCCAGCAAGCGCTGGCAGCCGTTTGTCCGAGCCATTCGATGCTGCGCACCCTGGCCAGTCGGCTTCGCCTCGCGCCGGGCGCGACGGCCTCTTCGTCGTTTCCCGTCAACATACGCACTCCTCCCCGCAATAGGAGAGGTCATCGAGATACATGCCCCAATTGCGGTACTCTTCCAATTCTTCCGCCGGCAGCCCCAACGAGGTCGCAATTGCTTTGGCGACAACGGCGAATCGTTGTCGATACTTGAAGATAAAGCAGAAGACATGATTGTTATGGCGAACTTCGGGGCCGCAGAGAAACACTCCCGGTACGATGGTTGATTCATCGTGCTCGCTCAGAAGCGGAAAGCCATCGTCGCGTCGTTCAAACAAATCCGCGACCAACTTGTGACTCCCCTCGAATCCGCCTGCCAATAGCGGCGGCACGCGGGTTTCAAACCGATGCCCGTCTCGAGCCGTGACTTCATACGTGGCGTCCGCGCGAGTGACCGATTCGATAGGTGTGTGCGGAAACAGTTCCACTTGCTCAACAAACCAGTCTTTACGCATCCGTTCGAGCGTAAACGGGGAAAGCGCGACACTGGGGTCGGAACTCTCCTCCTCCCAGGGGCAATCCTTGTCGAACAACCGCACCCGTTTGTCGCGACACGCCAGGTGGTAGGCCACGTCGACGCCACTTTCGTAGCCACCCACAACGATGAAGTCGTCACCGTCAAGCTCTTCATAGCTGGCGATGGTCGCGGTGTGACGACACAATTGGCTGCCGGCAAACCCGCTTAATCGTGGGTATTGGAACTCACCGGCGGCCCAGATGACGTGCCTGGCTTGCAAGGTCTCCTCGGCCGTATCGATGCGAAAGACGTCGCCAACCTTGGCTACCTGCATCACGTCGGTATTCTGGCGTACAGGTAACTCGAAGAACTCTGCGACTGCACGCAAATACATCGCGTACTCTTCACCCGTCGGATGCTCGACCCCCAGAGTGAACGCGGGTGAAGTTCCAATCACGATCGAGTTCAAATCGAGCATTCCAATCGAATTGGTCGGGTACGAGGGCGTGATGAAGCGAGTCTCGGCCGGCCACGAGGCGAACGATGCGCCGACCGTTTGACGCTCGCAGACTACGAAGTTCTCGATGCCGGCATGCTTGAGAGCCACCGCGGCGCCCAGGCCTGCGGCGCCGGCGCCGACGACCGCTACGTCGTAGACGGTTTCACTGCTCCCGGCGCCGATCATGCAGACTCCTCCTGTCGATCATTCAAATCAGGCATGCCTCGAATCCCTCCCGCATGCTCTGCTCGTCGAGGTCGCGGCCGATGAAGACGAGCTGATTGCGCCGGGGCGCGTCTCCCCATGGACGATCCGGCTGGCCGTCAAAGAGCATGTGAACCCCCTGGAAGACGAAGCGGCGCGACTCACCCGCGAGGCTGA
>JAPOYW010000452.1 GCA_026706425.1 Gammaproteobacteria bacterium | reverse complement strand
CCAAGTCGAGCCCGACGTCAACTCGCCCTTCTCGATCAGCAGGAGATCGCGGCAACCCTCTGCCGCGAGATGGTAGAGCAGGCCGACGCCCATGATGCCGCCGCCGACAATGACAATGCGAGCCTGGTTGTCCATGGCATGCTCCGCCCGCGGATGGCCACCACCCGAATTGTCATGGCATTCGAGGTTGACTGGCAACCTACCCACCGCAACGGATCCACCATGCCAGACGCCTCCCATGGCTGTCGTTTCGGGGCTATCGGCGGGTCGCGTAGATCGCTCGCCACAACCGTCTGCCTGCCCTATACTCGCGCCGCATCCGGATTCCCGGCTGGGAACCACTGAACTTTCGCATCGGCAAAATCTCAGGTGGTTGGAGGCAGTTTGAACGACGACGATTGCCGCGAGAACGAGACCGGAGAACCTGAAGACGATTTGGTCCTCTCCGAACTGGACGACGGGGAACTCGTCGAGCAGATGCACGATGATCTGTACGACGGCCTCAGGGATGAAGTCGTCGAAGGCACCGAGATTCTGCTGCAGCGGGGCTGGGGGGCGGACAAGGTACTGAACGACGCCCTGGTGGGCGGCATGACGATCGTCGGGGTCGACTTTCGGGACGGCATCCTGTTCGTGCCCGAGGTGCTGCTGGCCGCCAACGCCATGAAGGGCGGCATGGCCGTACTGCGGCCCTTGCTGGCGGAGACGGGCGCCAAGCCGGTGGGGAAGATGGTGATCGGCACGGTCAAGGGCGACATTCACGACATCGGCAAGAACCTGGTCGGAATGATGATGGAGGGTGCCGGCTTCGAGGTGGTCGACATCGGCGTCAACAACAGCGTCGAGGACTTCATGCAGGCGCTCAAGGAGCACGGGCCGGACATTCTCGGCATGTCGGCCCTCTTGACCACCACCATGCCGTACATGAAGGTGGTCATCGACGAACTCGTGGCGCAATCCATCCGCGACGACTACATCGTGCTGGTCGGCGGCGCGCCGCTGAACGAGGAATTCGGTGCGGCGGTGGGCGCGGACGCCTATTGCCGCGATGCCGCCACCGCGGTGGATACCGCCCTTCAATTGATGCGCAGCAGGCACAACTACTGATGGAGAGGTACTCCGGGGACGCGACGCTTGCCCCGCGAGGCGATGCGAACGAGGCGGGGCAGGGCGTGGAGCGGGACCCCGTGCTGGTCATCGCCTGCGGCGCACTCGGTCGAGAGCTGCACGCGATTCGGCGCGCCAACGGCTGGGACCACCTGCGCATCCGATGCCTGGACCCGGAACTGCACCTGCATCCGGCGCAGATCGCGCCCCGGCTGCGCGCCGAGATCGAGCGCGCGCACGGGCAGTACCGCCGCATCTTCGTCGGCTATGCCGATTGCGGCAGCTACGGCGGGATCGACCGGGTGCTTAAGGACTATCCGGGCGTGGAACGTCTGCCGGGACTGCATTGCTACGAGTTCTTCGCCGGTGCCGAGGTATTCGAACGCTTGGCCGATGACGAGCCGGGCACGTTCTACCTCACCGATTTCCTGGTGCGTTTCTTCGACCGGTTCGTCGTGGAAACGCTGCAGCTCGACCGCCATCCGGAACTGTTTGACGCCTTCTTCGGCAACTACCGGCGTCTCGCCTATCTGTCTCAGACCAGCGATCCGGAACTGCTCGCCGGGGCCAGGGCGGCTGCCGCCCGGCTGGGCCTTGAGTTTGCCCACGTTCACACGGGCTACGGCGCCTTGGAATCCCGCGTCGCTCGGATAGCCGAGGGGTGACGGGTGGACGCTATCCTGATGAGATGGCGCGACATCCCGTCGCAGATTGTCGTCAAGCAGGGTAGAAGGCGTGCCAAGGCGGTGCTGAGCGCGCGCTTTCAGAACGCCATCGACCGCGCCGCCATGCGAGCCAAGAAGCGCAGCGCCGATGCCTACATCAGCGAATGGGCACGAGACTCCATCTGTCCGGAGACGGACGGTGCGGCGACGGATCTGCAGGCGGTCGCCGACCGGCTGGCGAGTCGGATCGAAACGGGCTACTGCGATGCTCGGCTGCTGGCGCTCATCCGCAACCACGGTTTCAAGGCATGACGGACACGGTTGTCGCTTCCGCGAGCCGGGAGGTGGTGATCGGTTTCGAACGGCCGTTTGTGGTCATTGGCGAGCGCATCAACCCCACCGGGCGCACGGTTCTGGCGGCGGAGATGAAGGCCGGAGACTACCACCGCGTGGTCGCCGACGCCGTCGCTCAGGTTGCGGCTGGCGCCCACATGCTGGACGTCAACGCCGGCATCCCGCTGG
>JAPOYW010000143.1 GCA_026706425.1 Gammaproteobacteria bacterium | reverse complement strand
CCTTGGCTACGGCGCGTGGGTGGGTCTCATCGAGATCGGGGTCGCCTTCCTGCTGTGGCAGCGCGCCATGGCCCTCACCAAACAATCGGGGAAACTCGGCGCGCTCATCTTCCTTGCGCCGTTTCTGTCGCTGGTCCTGATAGCGACCGTGCTGGGCGAAGCCATCCATCCCAGCGCCATGGCTGGGCTAGCGCTGATTGCGGCTGGCCTCGTGCTCTCTCGGTGGCCATCGGAGGACAACACCCGTCGAGGAGGGATGTGCTAGGAATCTGCGCCACAAAGACGCCTGCAACGTTCCGGCCTTGGAGGGTCCTTATGAACTCGGCAGACATCGCAGCGCACGACGTGGACGAGACGCTCTCCGAGTCCTGGCGCACGTCAAGGGCTCGGCGACGGTTGCCGCCTACGCCCGCGATGATTTGCGGAGAAACGGCGGTCGTTGATGCAGGCGTGGGCTCTTCTTCGCGAGGCTTGGTGGGTTCACGACAAACAGATGTTTGTCGATCTTCGGTGCCGCTCTGCTAACGACAGTCGCGCCCCGGATTTCCGTGGAAGCGTCGCCGGAACTCCAGAGTTGCACGGCAGTCGGCAGCGCCGTTGGGTGTCGTCGAGTCGCGGCTTTTCGATTGTTGGACAGGGGCTCCCACCGGGACTAGGATCACGTTCCCAACGCCTGCCAACTCGACACCAGCGGGGAAACCCGGCAGCCAACCAAGGAACGGGCCATGGCGCAAGCGCGAGTGATCCAGTGCCCATCGCGGGCGGTCTTTGCATGTGCCGCGTTGCTAGCCACTTTGGCCTCCGCGTCGACCGCCGCACAGAACGAAGACAAGGTCGGTTCATCCAAGGACGACTGGCAAATCGTCCAGTCGTACATCGATGAGCGGGCGGCCTGGGTGGAACAGCGGAAGGCCATCTCCCTTGCTGATGTCGAAGACAAGGAGAAGCAGCGCCGACGCGAGCAACAGGGGCCGGCCCCTGATCGTCTGCCGGCGGTCCAAGCGGCCAAGGAGGTTGTCGAGGCAGGAGGGGAAAGGGTGTACGACGCCCTTGGATTCCTTCTGCGGCACGACGATCAGGAGCTCGCCATGTTTGCCCTTTCAGGGCTCGTCGGGCCGGACTGGTCGGTCGTTCGAGACTACGTCGAAGCCGCGGCCGGGAAATCCGAACATGCCGAGAGCTCCGTGGAGCTCGACCGGGCGCCGTCGGCTCCCCCGGGCGTTCCGCGCTTCGTCCACGCCACGGCCGCCGCGCTCAACATACTCAATTCCATCGAGCACGAGAACCGTCGCGAGGCGGCCGAGTTCCTCATCGAATATGGAGAAACCTGGCCGGGCGAGCATATCCGCGACCATTTCGAATACCCGTACGTCGCTGCCGTGACCTTGTCGTCCGACTACCCCGACTACGACCAGTGGCCGGTCCGTCTTCACCAACTCAGGGCCAAACTCGGCTCGAGGACGAGCGGTCGGGACTTCGACGAACTCAACACCTTCATTGCGTCGTTGGCGGCCCTGGCCGGCGATCCTGCGGGTCGCGCCACCGCGCGCTACTTCACCGCGCTCCTCCTGCTCGAAAGAGCGGACGACGAATACGGCAGATTCCCCGTCGAGAAACGCCGCGCCTGGCGAAAACGCGCACTGGAACTCGCGAGGGGTCTCAGCGTCGGCGTGGCGGATCGGGAGTTGACCGTCGCGCATCGTGGCGTCGGGACGGCCAGGGGCCAGACCTATGCCGATCTGGAGGCCGACATCTTAGACATGATCCACACCACGACGCTCGGCGGGAATGCCTCGGGCCTCGCGGGCCGACGCCTCGATGGCAGTGGAGAGCGCCTGTCGGCCTACAAGGATCGCCTGTTGCTGCTCGACTTCTGGGCCACGTGGTGCGGCCCCTGCATCAAGGCGTTTCCGGACCTTAGGGAGCTGGCAGCCAAGTACGCCGAGGATTTGCGGATCCTCGCGGTCAGCGTCGACGACGAGGTCGAAACGGTGCTCGAGTTCCTAGCGGAGACGAGCACGCCATGGGAGAACTGGCACGTCGACAAGCACGGCGACTTCGTGAGGCAGTGGCGCGTCAGCGGCTACCCTACCTATGTCCTCCTCGGGCGCGGTGGCGTCGTCCTCAACCGGTACAGCCTGACGCCGATGAAGGTGATCGAGGCCGACATAGACCGGGCAATCCGAAGCAGCCGCTGACCGAGACCCCGTTAGTCTCGGCATCCGTACCGTTCGACGGACCCGTCCGCCGCTAGCGTCCCGTTTCCTTAGTCAGCGCCTGGTAGATCAATGCCC
>JAPOYW010000146.1 GCA_026706425.1 Gammaproteobacteria bacterium | reverse complement strand
GCTGACGTGCCTGTTTCCACGTTCGGGCGGCCATGTCGGGTTTCACGGCCAAGGGTCGACGACGCCGTGGCACGATCGCTGTGCCCGTCGGTGGTTCCAGCACGCAGCACGTCTGAAATGACTTGCATCACTTGATTGACATCATGATGTTCCTTTCATAGCATCAATTGCATGAGAACCACGTTGACGCTGGACGACGACAACGCAGCCAAGCTGCGCGACGAGATGGCACGCACGGGCAGGAGCCTCAAGGAAACAGTCAACGAATGTCTTCGCCGCGGCTTCGAGGCACCCACGGAAGACGACCTTGCGACACCATTTTCCGTCGAGTCGCAGGCGATGGGTCTCAGGCCCGGGTGCGACCTGGACGACATCGGCGGCCTGCTGGATCTCCTCGATGGCCCGGCGGGCCGGTGATTCTCGTCGACGCTAATCTGCTTCTCTACGCCTCCGATACCGAAAGTCCGCATCATGAGCCGTCTCGGATTTGGCTCGAGAACACGTTGTCATCCGGCCGAGCGGTGCGATTCGCCGTTGTCACCGTGCTGGCCTTCGTCCGGATTGCATCCGACCGCCGCATCTTCAGCCGCCCCCTGTCCCCGTCGGAGGCGTGTTCGCGGGTCGACGAGTGGCTCGCGTTGCCAAACGTCCGCCTCCTCCAGCCGGGGCCGAATGCATGGCGTCTGCTAGGCAGAATGTGTCAGGAGGGCCAGGCGAGGGGTCCCATGGTGATGGATGCGCACCTTGCCGCACTGGCGATGGAGCACGGCGCGTCAATTGCAACCACAGATCGTGACTTCATGCGTTTTCCGGACATCGAAGTCGTGAATCCGGCTGCGCCGAACGCATGATGAGCACTGCAGGCACCGGGGCTGCAGCTGGTTTCCGGACCGTTTTGGCCAGCGCGTGTCCGCCCGCTTGAATCTTCGCGCAAGCGCTCGGCGAAAGTAGCGGGATCAAGTGCGAACGAAACCCCGTCCTGTTCAGGGGAGCGGGGCAGGGTCGCCGCGCCGCAGACGGGTGTTCGGGTGGAGCAGCGTGGGGAGCGGGCGACGCCAACGCCGCTGCTGAACGCGCCCAACCATGGTTCCTGGCCCCATCTCAGCCAAGATCTCCTCGAGCTCGGAACCGGCCCTCTTGGTGACCTCAACCTTGCATGACGGGTCCGCAGGTTGAGGCCCTTGCGGTGGCGTGCGCGCAATATGCACCTGCCATGCCACGGGCATCGTCCCGGCAGCCAGGAACCGACCGGGGCGAGACGAGTGATTGGCGGTGGGTCGAAGCCGTCCGACTTGTTTCGTGGCCGTTCCTGCTGAATCATGCACGTTTCTGGGCCAATGCTGGAGACCAGCGGAATGGACGCTGAACTGCGGGCTGCGTTAACCGCCTGTTCGACTGCAACGATTACGATGCAATTGCTCAAACGCGGCATTCGTGCGACGGCAATGCGTGGTGTCGCACCGCTCGCGGAGGAACAGGGGCGTGTGGTCGGCGAGGCCTACACCGTCAGGTTCATCCCCATGCGTGAGGACCTCTCGGCCCCCGCCGTCCTGGGCGCAAGGGAAAACCCGCAGCGTCGCGCGATCGAGGAATGTCCCGCCGGGGCAATCCTGGTGATGGACGGTCTCGGAAACTGCGATGTCGGGACACTCGGGGACATCCTCGCGGAGCGCTTGCGTGTGCGCGGCGTCGCTGCCTGCGTGACGGACAGCGCGGTAAGGGATGCGGAGGCTGTCGTGACGACCGGCTTTCCGGTGTGGTGTGGCGGCCGGGCGGCACCACCCAATAACACCGGGCTTGCGATGGGTGACCTGCAGACGCCGATCGGCTGTGGCGGCGTGGCGGTCATACCGGGCGATGTGCTGGTTTGCGACGGCGACGGTGTGGCGGTCATCCCGACCGCGATGGTAGAGAGCGTTGCGGCCGATGCCGTCGAGCAGGAGCGGGTGGAAACCTTCGTGCTGGAGCGGATCCGCGCCGGCGATGCCGTCCCCGGCACGTACCCGCCCAATGATGAGACCTTGTCGGCCTACGAAATCTGGAAACAGGGCCGCGACTGACTGCCAGTCGACGGGTACCGCCCGGGGCAACCTTCCCATTGGCTTTACCAGCGTTGCCCTGTTGCGCGAAAATGAGGAGGTCTGGACAGGCGGGACGGACCGAGGCAGGAGGTCACCATGGCTGAAAGCGTTGTCAAGCCGGGCATGCCAACCGATGCGACTCCGGCCGCGGGAGGCGCGGCCCAGCCATCGTTGTGGAATGCGCTTCCGCATTTTCTGCCGTTGGCGATCTTTCCGCTGATAT
>JAPOYW010000701.1 GCA_026706425.1 Gammaproteobacteria bacterium | reverse complement strand
CACTTCCTGGACGGGCGTGCTAGGGCAACAACGGTGAATCGATGTCGTGCCTCCACTTCGAGGCAGCGGACAGGGTCCGGCTCCCGAACACTGGGGCGGAACCTCGACCGCAAGGTCAACGAGGAAGAAGTCCGGCGAACGCCGGGAAGGGTCCTCCCGGTCTACGTTGGCTCCGCCCGACGGCAACCAATGTACGGCGGGCGTGAGTGCCACGTAGTTGCGATGGAACAACGACGCCTCGGTGCCCAGGTACTTGATCAGGTTCGTCGCCGGGCGGCGTCGCCAATCCACGGCACCGTCCAGGTAGCCGAAGTCCGGATCAGGCACCCCCCGCGCACGCAGCGACAGGACGACCGCGGAGGCGGCCTCCGGCAGCGCACCAGCCTCGACGGTCAACAAACCCGAATCATGTGCGAACGGGACTGGCTCGTCGCCGAGGTGCATGGCATCGATCTGCATGCCGGGATTGAAGCTGAACACCCATGCCCGCGTCTCGTCGTATGCACGCAAGTGCAGATCGACATCCACCTCCAGAAGTCGCCCCGGATCGATCTTTACGGTGCCGGTGATCCGTTCGATGTCCGGCCGGGAAGTCTCCTCCGTCGCCGCAGCCATGCGATGTGCCGCAAGCCACTCGTCGCGCTTTTCGACCATTCCAATACCCCGCACGGCAACGGTGGCGAGTCCAACAACGGCGACCAGCGCGACCACTGAGCCTAGAATTGCCTGCCGCCGCCGGAAACCGCCATCCGCCCGGGTATGGACCGCTGCCGCCAGGATGCAAACCCCAACCCCGAGTACCAGAACGGAGCCACGCTGCAGGACTCGGTCAAAGTCCGCGAACTTCACGATGATGTCGGATGCCCAGGCGCCGGTATTGGCGATCACCGAGACGGCGGGAAGGAGGTACGCCGGAACCGTCGTCATCGCCCAGATGTGCAGCGCCGACAGAACGGCGGCCCCTATCAGTACGGCCAGGCGATTGCGCAGAACGGACGACAGCAGAAACACGGTTGCGCACCAGGCGAAGATCGCTACCAGAAGGTCGAGCAGAACGAAGGATGCGAGGGATACCGGCTCGATCGGATCGCCCATCCAGAAGTCCACGGCACGCGCGGCGACACCCAAGCCCTGGAGCACGACAACAGTGCCGAGAACCGGCAAC
The DNA here is from genome assembly GCA_026706425.1 of Gammaproteobacteria bacterium. Lineage (GTDB taxonomy): Bacteria > Pseudomonadota > Gammaproteobacteria > Pseudomonadales > Azotimanducaceae > VXYL01. The sequence goes on along the minus strand of JAPOYW010000701.1, from coordinate 1,142 downwards.
GCTACCGCGGCCACCAACCCGAGGATCCGGCCAGCGGTCATCGCCAGGTTGGAGACGGGCCGCGTGTCCAGCGCTTCCGCGATGCGTGCCCGTACGTCGACGTTGCGGACGTCGAATGCCATGAATAGCACGCCGACCAGCAGGAGCCATAGCAGGTAGACGCCCAACTCGGCGATCAGGAACCTGGGTCCGAACCGCCCCGCGCTGGCGCTAGCCAAAACGGCATGGCCGTAGGCGTAGTGGACGGCGACGACTAGCGTCGTTCCCCCCGCAAATACCCCGAATACCCAGGTCCGAATGGACCGTCGGGCGGATCGCATCTGCGCCGAGGCGACAGCGAGCGTCTGGTCGAAACTCACCCTGATTCCCGGTTTTCGAGTCGGTACTGCCGTGGCGAGAAGGATTCTACGCCTACACGCTGGCACGTCGTTCGCCACGCTGTCGGTGATACCATAGCCCGCATGCGATCTTCGCCGGCGCCCGAGACCCCGGCGCCACACCTCATCCACAACTGGCAGGGACTCCACGGCAGTGGCGGTTCCTTGATGGCAGCTCGGCTCGCCGCCGACACCGAGCACCTCGTCGTCTACGTGGCGACGGACACGGAGGCGGCGTTTCACGCATTGAGCGAAATTCGCTTCTTCGTGTCGGGGGCGGTACCCGTTCTGACCTTCCCCGACTGGGAAACCCTCCCCTACGATCACTTCTCCGCCCACCAGGACATCGTCTCCGAACGCTTGGAAACGCTCTACGAGTTGCCCGGCACGAAACGCGGCGTCCTGGTCGTGCCGGTCACCACCCTGCTGCAACGCCTCGCCCCGCCGAGCTTCGTGCAAAGCCAGTCGCTCTCTGTCGCCGTCGGCGAGACCTTCGACATCGCCTCCGAGCGGCAACGCCTGGCGAGCGCGGGCTACCGGGCCGTCGACACGGTGACCGAGCGGGGCGAGTTCGCAGTCCGCGGTTCGTTGGTCGATATCTTCCCGATGGGCGGCACGAACCCGGTTCGCATCGACCTCTTCGACGACGAGATCGACACCCTGAGGCTGTTCGATGCCGACTCGCAGCGCACGGTTTCGGAAACCGACAGCGTACGCATCCTGCCGGCGAGGGAAATGCCCATCGATGCGGCCGGCATCGCCCGT
>JAPOYW010000180.1 GCA_026706425.1 Gammaproteobacteria bacterium | reverse complement strand
TGCCCTTCAACTTACCGCTCTCGGAATCCCAGCGCACCGCAAAGGCCAAGCCGTCACAGAACACGTCAACAGTTACTGACTCCGGTCGGGCGTCCGCAAACCGGCATGTGTTCCGCAAACCGTTGACGCCGCGGGAGGATCGCTCCAAGGTCGCCAGCTTTTGGGGATTCAGCCGGTCCTCGAGGGAGAACAGCGTTGTCGAGTCATGATCTTCACCGACAAAAATGAAGGCGTCGTCGTCGGTGATCGCCAAGAGGGGAACATCCCGAACTTCGATGGCCTCCGCAAAGTCCGCCTGCGTGAGTTCGCCCGACTCCGGGTCGCGTTCGAACCCCTGCAACAGATTCCCCTTTGCGACGTAGATGTGATGCCCATCGTTGGTCATCACAGCCGTCGCCCGTCCCGTACTTGGTGCAGATCCGTCGAGAAGCTCGTGGTCGGCAACCTTTCTGATTGCAAGGTCCCCCACCCTGAAGTGCCCGAGGGCGCCGTTCCAGCTTGATATGCGATACAGGTCCGAACCGGTGCGGTCCATCAGCGCGACGCTCGCGCTAGAGCCCGGGTGGCCGTCCAACTGTCCTAGGTACTCCAGTTCCGGCCCCGCTTCGACCAGCCCAAACGCTTGCCAGTTTCCTGTGGTGCTGTGGTCTGAGAGCAGGCGGTCGCGATGGACATCCCACAACAGATGGTCCGAGTGGCCGTAGAAGCCGAAGTCCGTCTCAAGCAACTGTGCGTGGTCGAGCAGGCCCGTTGGCCGGTCCCGCTTGAGCACCTTCAGGCCGACCTCGGTTGCCAGATACGCCGCCTTGCCGCCAGCGTCCATTGCAAGACTGCCCGGATTGCGCAACTCTACCGGATTGCCCCGGGAGTCCCGATCTCCGTCCACCAGCCGTCGGAGGTAGCGCGGCGGGCTCGGATCGGCTGGCTCCCACCGCAACGTGAACTCCCCGCCGCGCCCACCTCCCCGTAAACCAAGAACCACCATGTAGCGCACCCCCGCGCTGACATAGAAACTCAGATTGTCCGCACCAGACGCCCGGCTGGACGCCACGAGACCAAGGCCCGATCCGTCCGCCGCGTCACGATAGACCGTCAGCACCCAAGGCCCTCCGTCGCCGTCCACGGCGAAGCGGAACAGGCCGGACGCCGACGCTTCCCAAGCGTACCAGAGGGTTGAACGCCCGATGTCAAAGCTCCGCTCCCCACGCGCGTTGGTCGCGAAGGCGTTCGAGCCCGAGACCGCCCCCGACGCGCCAGCGAGCGTCGCCGCTCCGGCCGCGTCGTCGTTTTCGGGTGCCGCGCCCCACACCAGCGTTGCGTTGGCTTGGTTGAAGAGTTCGTTGAACGCCCACAGGTCGCCCCTAGGCAGCCCTGCGGATATCCAGTACTGTTGACCACCGACCGCGTCGAAGGCGAATTCCACGGCCATTCTTTCGCCGTTGGTCGCGACCAGTCGCAGATCGTCCAAGGTCTCGCCCTCGAACACCGAAACCATCAGGCGATTCCAGGACTCCGTCGTCTCGCGCGTCAACTCGTCAATCCGCCAGACGGTGCGGCCATCCGACGGCGCGGTCCAGGTCCACCACTTCGTTCGGATGCCGCTTCCGGCAGGCTCACCCGGCTCCACGGTCGCTTGTTGGTCGATGTCCACCGGATGGGACGATCCTGCCGGAATCATCTCCGCGCCGCCGAAATCGTCATTGCCGGGTGCCCGATCATGGTTGTCCCACATCAGTTCGAACGCTTGTCCGCCGGCGTAAGCGTCCTGCGACGCCACTGCGATCCGGTAGACGTCCCCGCCGCGCGCCGGGAACGCAGCCCGCTCGGACGGGAACCCCGACACCAGCCGAAGATCGGACAGGCGCTCGCCGGCGAACGCCAGCACCCGCAGGCTGGCAGCGCTGGACTCGAACCGCCAAGCTCCGTCGCCCGGCGCCGTCCATCGGTACCAGACGCTGGCTGCCAGATCGCCGAAGAACTCATCGGGTTCGAGCGTGGCGCCCGCGTTAGTGCCCTCCACGCCGCCGCTGGAGCCCTCCAGCACCTTGGCGGCCGCCAAGTCGTCGTTGACGGGGCGCGGCCCGGCCGACCAGTTCAGCGCGAGAGGCACGGCCCTGCCGATGTGCCCTATCCGGATCAGATAGGTCTGGCCCGATTGAGGGAAGAACTGCACCCCCCACTCCCCTGACCCGACCGACTTGAGGCCCGCGATCCGGTCGCCGCGGAAGACATCGACCCGCACTTGGTCCGACAGGCCGGTCTCGCCTTGGGGCGTTACGCTGAAGGAGGCCCCGTCGTCCGAAGGCGCCGTCCACGAGTACCAGACGGAACCTGCCGGACGCC
>JAPOYW010000702.1 GCA_026706425.1 Gammaproteobacteria bacterium | reverse complement strand
TGGCGGCCACCGAGCGCATCGCCGAGGAACTGCGCCACCAGTACTCGCTCGGCTACACGCCGTCGGCGTCCCCCGACGGGCGCTACCGGCGCATCCGCGTGCGCGTCCGGGGCGGCGACTACGACGTTCGGGCTCGGCGCGGCTACGTCGCGTCGGCGCGACCGTGACGGGACGATCGGCATGGCCACGATCTGGGCGAGTTGTTCTTCGCCCCCTGCGACGTCGTCCTCTCTCCGACACCGACGTCGTGCAGCCGGACCTGCTGTTCGTCTCGCGGGAACGCAAGCAACTGCTGAGCGGCGGCGACAACGTCCGGGGTGCGCCCGACCTGGTGATGGAGATCCTGTCTCCCGCCACCGCCGACCGGGACAGGGGGTACAAGCGCGCAGTCTACGCCAGGCACGGTGTGGCGGAGTACTGGCTAGTCGATCCGACGGCCGAGACCGTGTGGATTCACCGTCCGCGCGGCGGTTCGCTGGAGGTCGCGCACACCTTCGGTCGAGGGCAGACGCTGCATCGCCCCTGCTGACGGGCCTCGAACCTCGTCTGGACGGCATCTTCGCGTAGACGGAGGCCTCTGAGACATCCAGAATCGTGGCGCGAGCGAAGGGTCGAGTGGAGATACGACCGTGTGCGCCGACCGATGCGGTCGTGCGGCAGTTGCTGAACGAGCATCTGACCCACATGGTCGACATCTCGCCGGAGGGCAGTATGCACGCGCTCGACGTCGACGGGCTCGCGAGCTCGGACGTTACGATGTGGGCGGCGTGGGATGGCGACCTACTCCTCGGCTGCGGGGCGCTGAAGGCGCTCGGCGCGCGCCGGGGCGAGGTCAAGTCGATGCGCACGCGCGACGCCTACCGGGGTCGCGGCGTGGCCACGAGGATCCTCGAGCGGATCATCGCCGAGGCACGTCGGCGGAGCTACGACACGATACTGCTCGAAACCGGGTCGTGGGCAGCCTTCGAGCCTGCGCGACGGCTCTACGAGCGCCATGGCTTCGAGTACTGCGGCCCGTTCGGCGACTACCTGGAAGATCCGAACAGCGTTTTCATGCGGAAGGCCCTGTAATGGCGGGCGGCGAGCCTGCTCGCGGGCCCCGGCGACCCCGAGGCCGGACGCTGACCGGATCGTTCCTGGGTGTCAAGGCAGCGTTGGTGGTAAAATGCTCATAAGTACTTCAAAACAAATGTCTTGATGTAAGTGCGCCGACCCTCATTCCCACGTCGATTTCCCCTTTTTGGAGCCGGAAGCCACGAACCTTCGAAGCCGTCCACGGACGGCAGAGCAGCACAGCTTGCTCAGGCCGGCAGCCGCTTCGGAACCGGCAACCCGCGGCCGGACCGCGTTGCGGCAACCGCGCGACGACCCTGGCATCCGCCTCGTGTTCCCGCCGCCTTCGAACGCGTGTCACACCCTGGCGGCTACTGGCCATCGTCGCATACGTGCGGATCCGGTTCTTCGACTCCGTCGGTCAGCCCGCTCTTGTTCTCCAACGTCGCCGTTTGTCGTTCTGCGCATCGGGTGGCCCTCGTCGAACCTTCGGCGACATGCGTAGGCGTCGTTAGAGCCTTCGGGACTGGTACGGTCGGAGCCGGCGGGGGCGTAGGTGCTTGACTTACCGCGACCAGCAGCAGGAGCAGCAACACCTCGTTCGCAGCATTGCCGACCGTTTCACGTACAGCCGTAACGCCGGGATCACCGAGGAAGTTGTCAAGGGTCAGCAGTACTTGGAGCACCGCCCATGCACGTGCTATTCGCCCGGAGGTGACTGGCTTGTCACCGTCGACGCGCCCCCGCGGCTCAATCGGTACACTTCCCGACGAAGCGTCCCCATCGTCGAAAACGGCCTCACGAGTCGCCGCGTCTAACAACTCTTGCGGCCCCACGTCGCCAGAATCGATCCGGTGCTGTGCGGCGAGACGTTCCCTTAGGGTCTCCAGGTCAGGGCGGGTCAATGCTCGATAATCCGGCATCGTCCCGACGAGGCGGTCGAGAGTCTTGGCGTCGAACATCGTCCCGACGAGGCGGTCGAAGGCTCTGGCGTCGGGCATCGTCCCGACGAGGCGGTCGAGGGCCTTGGTGTCGAGCATCGCGAGGCGGTCGAAGGCTTTGGCGTCGGCCATCGTCCCGACGAGGCGGTTCAGGGCCTTGGCGTCGGGCATCGTCCCGATGGCCCGGTCGAGGGCCTTGGCGTCGGGCATCAGCCCGACGAGGCGGTCGAAGGCTCTGGCGTCGGCCATCGTCCCGACGAGGCGGTCGAGGGCCCTGGCGTCCGGCAACGGCCCGATGAGGCGGTTGAGGGCCTTGGCGTCGGGCATCGTCCCGACGAGGCGGTCGAGGGCC
>JAPOYW010000038.1 GCA_026706425.1 Gammaproteobacteria bacterium | reverse complement strand
ACGCCGCTGCTCGGACCCTCGGTGCCACGCCCCGTCGGGTGCTCGCTGCGGTCCACTTCCCGTTGACGCGCGCCGCCGTGGCGAGTGCCGCGTTGCTCGTGTTCATCGACGTCATGAAGGAGTTGCCGGCGACGTTGATCCTGCGGCCGTTCGACTTCGAGACGCTCGCAACCCGGGTCTACCGTCTGGCGTCCGACGAGCGGCTCGCGGAAGCGTCGACCGCCGCGCTGGCCATCGTCCTCGTCGGCGTAGTGCCTGTCGTGCTGCTGAACCTCGCTGCGGTACGCCGACGAAAGGGCAGTGGTGGTCAGAGCCCCCGGCACCGCCTGGCGGGCGCATGAAATAGTGCACGCGGACTGAACCCGGAGTATGTTGGCCGCGACATGGACAACAAACTGCGCAGTGCGCTGGACGAAGGCGACCTCGAGCGCGTCAGGTCGCTTGTTCTTCTGGGCGCGGCGGATTCCCGTGCCCAGGTTGGCCTCGGCGCGGAGTCCGAACTCACGACCCTCCAACTCGCCGCGTTGCACGACGAGGAGTCGGCGCGCGGCCTCCTTGATCGCGGCGTCGAATGCGACCTCCATAGTGCCTGCGCATTGGGGATCGCGAAACGGATCGCGTCCGCCTCGCAAGCCGAACTCGGCATGCTCGCCGAGTGGCTGACGCCGATGGGATTCGCGTTGATCCGCGGAAACCACGACGCGGTTCAGGCCTTGCTGCGGGTCGGCGACGATCCGAATCGTCCCCTGCCGCGCATCGGGTTCTTCGTTTGGGAGGTCGAGGCGATGACCGGGGGGCACGGCACCTGGCTGCCAATCCACTCGGCATCCACGCATGGCTACGCGGATGACGCACATCGCATCGTCCAAAGCCTGACCAAGCGCGGTGCCAGGGTCGATTCGCCGAGCCCGCTCGGTGCCCAGCCTATCCACTTGGCCGCCATCTACGGCTGGCTTCCCGTATTGTCGACGCTGCTGGATCACGGCGCGGATGCGAATGCCCGCACACGCCCGATGTCGGATACCGTTTGGCGGTTGTCGGCGCCCGCCAACGCGCAGCGGGCGCATCGGCAGACGCCGCTCATGATTGCGGCTCAGGAGGGAACGACGGCGGCAGCGCGGTTGCTGCTCAAGCGCGGCGCCACGGTGGGGTTGCGGGACAGTTCCGGGAGTACCGCACTGCATGCGGCGGCCAGCGCTTGGTGGAACGAGAACACCGAGTTCGTTTCCCTGCTTCTCGAAAGCGGTGCGGACCCGAGTGCCCGCAATACCCGGGACCGTACGCCCCGCGATCTGGCGACTGCGGCGGGCTATGCGGCTTCCGCCGCGCTGCTTGCGGGGCAATGAGAACGCGGCTCTCGTAACTGCTGTCACAGATCTGTGGTAGACAGCGGTATGCTGGCTACAGACGACTAGCGTGACTCGAAGAACAATCACTCTGAATGCGTCGCGCGAGCGCAACGGCTACCCGCCCCAACATCGGATGGCAACCACCGAATGGCATCCGCCACAATCAATCGACCGCTGCTCCGGAGTCCGATCACCACCGCTACGCGGCCCGCACCAAGGTGGAAATCTCCGATCTTGTTCCAGCCGGGCAATGCTGCGGCACCGTCGAATAGCGGCGTCACCACCCCAGCATCGGACACGATGCGCAGGTCATACGTACCCAGCATATCAACATGAGCCCGCATTGGCGGAACCATCGGAGCGCCGCTTTCCGGTCGATTTGGCAAGTGGTAGTCGAGGCGCCAGCGTCCTTCCGCGGGCAGCGTCGCGACGAACGACACGCCAGCAGCATCGGGCGCGTCGCTGGGCCGCGCCCTCAAAAGGGTCTTCCGGTAACGACCCCATGCCCATGGGACGACCTCCCGGTACCACTGTGCCGGACTGGTCTCGACGTACCACTGGTATTGTGGAACGCCACGGTCGAGATGCACCGGATGGCGGGCTCCCCGATGACCTGCGCGTGCGGGAGAAGCGCCGCCAGGGGCAAAAACGGCGTCAAGGTCGTCGACAATGATCCCCGCTTCTTCGCGAGGGATCCAATGGCTGGCTCGTACCCCCGCGAACGGTGGACCCGCGCCCCGCCGAGGTTCCGGCTGAACTATGCGCACGGGAGTCCGATTGAGGGAGAGATAGGAATGTAGCCACAATTGCCAAGGCGGTTCCGGTGTGACGACGCCAATCTGCACCGACTGAAGCGGCTCGACACGGAATGGTCCCCAGTTGTCGCCCCAGAGGTCTCGACGGGTGGCAATCGCGACCAAGCCCGGCGTGCGCGTCTGATCGTTGCGTACGTGCAGCAGGGTTTGGTAGCGCGGTTTGCCGTCCGACGCATCGGGAAG
>JAPOYW010000419.1 GCA_026706425.1 Gammaproteobacteria bacterium | reverse complement strand
GTTCCGGCTGGTTGGCCAACCTTGGCCGGTCAGGTCTTTCACCTGTCGGGTCGCACTCGAAGGTTTCCGTCATGTCATCGCATGCACTTCCCCCTTCGCCAAGCTTCGCCTGGCGCAAGACAAGCCCGTCCCCTACGGGGCTAGCTCGTGCAGTCGGCACCATCCTAGGCGTCGTCGCTGCGGTTTGCACCCTCGCAGACGACGGACAATCGCTGGGCCACGATGCGCTGGAAGTCCGCGCATCCCCTGCCCTGTTCGACGATCCCGGTCTCTACGAACGTCGAATGACCTACCGGCGGGCCGCCTATGCAGCCCGAACCGGTCGCCGCAGCGACTACCGGAAGGGACTCGCCGAACTCGCCGACTACGCGCTGCGGCCGTACCTGGTGTTCTACGATGCGCGCCGTCGCGCGTCGGGCCTAAGCGCCCAGCGTGCCCGGGAGGTGCGTGCGGAACTTGCCGGAACGCCGCTGCAAGACCGGTTCTTCGACCATTGGATGGAAAGCCAGGCAAGCAACGGCCGCTGGAAGACCTATCTCGACAACTACCAGCCAACCTACAACATCGTTGCCCGCTGCCACTACATTCGCGCGCTGATCATCTCGGGCCGGCGCGAAGAGGCCTACGAGCAGATTCCCGGACTGTGGCTCTCGCCTCGCTCGCAGCCCGACGAGTGCGACCCAGCGTTCCAGTCCTGGATCAACGCCAGCCGACTCGACCAGGAAACGGCTTGGACAAGGCTCCTGATGGCCCTCGGCGAAAACGAGGTGATCCTGGCACGCTACCTGCTCCGATTCTTCGACCGCGCGAATGCCCGTGCCGCCCGGTTGACCTATGACGCCCACGTCAGGCCCCAACTCGTGCGCTCGCTATCGCGGTTCGCCAACAATGAACTCGGCAGGCGTGCGCTTGGCCACGGCATCGTCCGCTACGCGAAACGGGATGCCGAACGGGCGCTCGGGATTTGGCGCGAGGCCCGGGAAAGCTACGACTTCGAGCCGAACCACCATCGGTCCATCCAGAGCCAGGTGATGGCCGAGGCGGCCAACGCGGGCCTTGTCCCCGACGATGGACCGATCGGCTACACGCCGGCCCTGACCGAACGGGTTGCCGAGGGCCTGATCCGCCACGGCAAGTGGCCCGAAGCCATCCTGTGGATCACCGCGTTGCCCCCGGAAACGGCGTCCCAAGGCCGCTGGCGGTATTGGCTCGGACGGTCCCTTATTGACAGCGGCGAGGGCGAGACCGCAGGTCGCGACCACTTGGCGCAGATCGCAAGTTGGCGAACGTTCTACGGATTGCTCGCGGCTCAGGATCTCGGTCGCGAACCCGGTTTCCTGCCTCGGCCGGCATCCAACGACCACGCCGCCCTGCGCGCGCTGCTGGCGGTCCCGGCCGTGCGCCGCATGGTCGAGTTGTTCGCGGTGGGAGACACTTCCAACGCCGTGCGGGAGTGGCAACATGCCCTGAAGACCCTGCCGTCGGACCGCCACCAGATCCTCGTCGAACTGACCTTCGCCATGGGGTGGATCGACCAGGCCATCGCCGGCGCCTGGGAAGCGGATCTCAGGGATCTCGTCGCGGTGCGGTTTCCCACTCCGTATCTCGGCCTCTATCGGCGCAGCGCCTTCGAGGCCAATCTTCCCCCCGAGTTGCTACTAGCCATCTCCCGACGCGAGAGCGCGTTCAACCCACGGGCCCGTTCACCGGCGGGGGCACGGGGCCTCATGCAACTGATGCCGGCAACGTCCCGGCTGATCGCGGATCGTATCCGGGACCGTCGACCCAACGCGGAGGACCTCTACCGACCGGAGACCAATATCCGCTTGGGCGCCCACCATCTCGCCCGGCTGATGGACCGCTACGGTCGCAACCGGGCGCTGGTGGCGGCTGCCTACAATGCGGGTGAAGGGCGCGTAGAGCGCTGGCTCGAGGAGGCCAGCGGCATGCCGACGCCGGTGTGGATCGAACGCATACCCTTCCGCGAAACCCGCGACTACGTGAAGAACGTGCTCTTCTACCACTACATCTACCGCCAGAAGGTCGGCGAACCGGGCCCGGTGTTGGACGCGCACGAAAGGACCATTCCTTGATCGACATCGGGGCGAATCTCCTCGACCCGGTATTCGATGCCGACCGCCGGGAAGTGCTCCGACGCGCTGCGGCGGCGGGGATCGATGCCATCGTCCTCACCGGGACGAGCGTCGCATCGAGTCGGGCGGCTGCGGACTTCGCAAGCCGCGGAATTGGCGACGCGGGGGCGGCGGGGGAGTCGTCCTACGACCCGATTCCTGGTCTTTTCGCCACGGCCGGGGTTCATCCCCACGATGCAACGGCGGTAGAGGCGGGTTGGGACCACG
>JAPOYW010000236.1 GCA_026706425.1 Gammaproteobacteria bacterium | reverse complement strand
TCTAGTGTGCGGTCTCCGAATTAGGGTGACGAATCGAACGGCGTTGATGCTTGGACGACGGCCGGCAAATGGAGGATGTGCCGTCCTATAAACAAGCACTTAGGCTGTTTTCGCGTAGGCGGTGCATTGTGACCATATGTCACGCCAAATCCGAGACGGCACACTAGCGCTGCCAAAGCCGTTGCCTAACGGCAGCGCCTTTTGCCCCAGCCCAAGCCGCCCTGGCACCCAGCCGAACATTTCGGCTAGTGCCGAAAAGTCCGGCTGGCTGCTAGGCAGACGGCGTGTTCGTTCCATGCAAGAATGCATGGGATGGCGGCTTCGACAGATTGAAGCGATGCAAGAGTCCGAACGCCCCCGAACGCGTAGAGCCACGGCCGACGAGCACCGATACTTCCAGATGCTCGGGAGACAGAGCGCCCAACTCCCGCCCGTGTCGCCGCCGCCGCCGAGAACAGGTGTCCAGGTGGTGGAGGAAATGCACCGAATCGCGTGTTTGGCCGTACCGGGCGATGTCGACGCGCAGGGCGACCTCGACGGTCACCTGAAGCTGATCGCGGCCTTCGAATCCAAGGCGAAGCGGCCGACAGCCCGTGCCAAGGCATGCACCCGATAGCTGCCTTGGCGGACATCTTTCGCCGATGCGGTACGCCCTGGGCGGTCGTCGGCGCCCACGCTGCCAACGTCTACCGGCGCGCTATCCGGACGACCCTGGATGTCGACGTGCTCGTGTCGCTCGGGACGAAGGAGATGGCGGTAGTCGCCGACGCGATGGTCGCCGACGGGTGGCGGATCAAGCGGACGATGCCGGAAGGCTGGTTGCTTCGCGTCGTGCATCCAACCTTCGGCCCTGCCGACATAATAGCCGCTGGGGTCGAGTACCAGGAGATTGCCTTGGCGCGGGCCCAAGACCGAACGTTCCCGGGCGTCACCGCAAAGGTACTTGCCGTGGAGGACGTGCTGATCCACAAACTGATTGCGAACCGGGCACAGGACGAAGCCGATGTCGTGTCGATCCTCGCGGCGAATCCCGATCTTGACCTGGAATACCTCGATCGGTGGATCGAATTCTGGGAGGTTGCTGACCGCTACCGGCGTTGTCAGGCTGAGATCACCAGCCGGGGTCGCGAGGGTGACGAGGGAGACCAATCATGAAGGTAAGCATTGGCATCGGCGGCGCCGCCTCGGGGGGACGCCGCGACGACTTCGGGGACAACGTCGGGTTCGTCGTCGAGGCGGAGAAACTCGGCGTCGACACCGTCTGGTCCGCCGAGGCATGGGGACAGGACGCCATCGCGCCGCTCGCCTACCTGGCGGCCCGCACCGAACGCATCCGCCTCGGTACCGGGATCATGCAGATCAGCGCCCGCACGCCCAGCATGACGGCGATGACCGCGCTCACCATGGCGTCGATCTCGGGTGACCGGTTCATCCTCGGCCTCGGCGCCAGCGGCCCGCAGGTGGTGGAAGGCCTGCAGGGCAGACCGTTCAAGGCGCCGTTGACCCGCATGCGCGAGACCGTCGACATCGTCAAGCTCGCCTTCGCCGGCGAACGCATCGCCTACCAGGGCCGCTACCACCAACTGCCGCTGCCGGGCGGCGAAGGCAAGGCCCTGCGTCTCGCCCAGCCCGGCAACGACCGCATACCCATCTATCTCGCGACCCTCGGTCCGAACGCACTTCGCTACACGGGCGAGGCCGCGGACGGATGGCTCGGCACGTCGTTCACGCCGGAACACGCCGATGCCCACCTCGATCCGATCCGGGCCGGCGCGGAGGCCGTTGGCCGCAGCTTGGCCGACATCGACATCCAAGTTGGAGGCACCGTGGCCTTCGGCGATGCCGAAGCGCTGGCCGAGCCCATGAAGGCCGGCCTCGCATTCACCCTGGGTGCCATGGGCTCGGCACGCACCAACTTCTACAACGACGCCTTCAAGCGCGGCGGCTGGGACGCCGTGGCCCGGGAGTCCCAGGCGCTCTGGGTGGCCGGCAGGCGCGACCAGGCGGCAGCGGTCATCCCCACCGAGATGGTGCTGCAAGCGAACCTGCTCGGAAGCGAAGCGGAAGTTCGCGACCGCTTGCGTACCTATCGGGACGCTGGAGTCACGACGGTACGGTTGGCACCGGCGGGGCGCGATGTTTGTGCGCGGTTGGACACGCTTGGACGTGCAATGGACCTGCTCAGCGGCCTTGGCCGCTGAAACCGGGTTGGATTGGGGCATCGCTCAGGATCTCCGCGGAATCGAACGGGTGGCCGGGTCAGAGCACACCATAGGCAATAAGCTATCAATCCGACCCCGGCAAGGGCTCCGAATTGAAACCAGACACTGGAAAGGTCGAACGGCATTGCGAACGCGAGGAA
>JAPOYW010000336.1 GCA_026706425.1 Gammaproteobacteria bacterium | reverse complement strand
TTTCGCTCGCCACGTTCGTGTTCCTCGACGCCCCGACGGCGCTGCTCCTGTGGAGCGCCGTCGTCATTTTCCTGACCGCCGTCTTGCGCTATCGGCTGGCCGTCGCGGTGGTCGCACTGGCGTTGCTCGGTGCCTACTCCTGGGCGCTGTTCGCGACGCCGCTCTACCTGCTGCCGGTGGTGTCCGGCATCGCCAACCTGGGTCTGCTTGGATCGGAGATCGTGCCGCGTACGGCGTCGGCTGTGGATCTGCTCCAGCGGGGGTCGATCCTGGTGCTTGCGGCGGGGCTCCTGTTCATTGCGGCGGCGGCCCTGCAGCGGCGCGACGCCAACGCGCGATCATCCGGGCTGGTCTACGGCGCGGTGCTGCTGGCCGTGGCCGTCGGCGGTCTCGGGGCATTGGTCGGGTCGGTGATCGACCAGCGAGACGAGCGGATGGCGTGGCGGCGGGCCCACGAGGCGTTGCTCGCCGCGCCGCGCCTCGACGTCGAACGCCTGTCCGGAACCGTGTCGATCGATCCCGGGCGGGAACTGGCCATCGATGTCGACCTGGATGTGCGCGCGCCCGAAGCCATGGCCGATGTCCTGCACTTCAGCCTGAACCCGGGCCTCGCTGTGGGATCCGTTCGCCTCGATGGTGCGGAGGTGGAATTCGCCCACGCCCTGGGGCTGGTGACCGTATCGCTGCCCGCACCGCTTCCCGCCGGCGCACGAGCCGAGCTGTCGATCCGCGCGCACGGCGTGCCCGACCCGCGCTTCGCCTATCTCGACAGCGCCGACTGGGCGCTGGACGAGCCGCTGCTCGGCAAGCCGCTGGTGCTGCGCGGCGACCAGGCATCGCTGTTCGATGCGGACTACGTGGCGCTGACCCCGGCGGTGGCGTGGCTTCCCCTGGCGGGCCCGAACATCGCCATGGACGATCCCGGTCGGCGCACCCCCGACTTCCACGAGATCGATCTCGTGGTGAGGATACCCGAGGGTTGGCGGGCGGCGGGCCCTGGGCGACTGGAGGAGGACGACGGCCTGCGGTTCCGACCGCGCGTTGCCTTGGCCGAATTCGCGCTGTTCGCCGGGCAGTTCGAGCGTCTTGCGCTGACCGAGGGAGCCGTCGAGTTCGAACTGCTCCTGCACCCGGCGCACATGGCAAACGTGGAGTACTTCTCGCAGTACGCCACGACTACCGTTCAGCACGTCCGGCAGAGACTCCAGTCTTTCGCCTCACCCGGGCCGGTGGTCTACCCGCACGCCGTGCTGAGCGTGGTGGAGGTGCCCGCCCAGCTCCGCCGCTACGGGTCCGGACAGGTCATGGACACGATCCAGGCCCTCCCCGGCGTGCAGATGCTCGCCGAGCATGGTTTCCCGACGAAGCGCTATTCCGCGCGGCCGCGACTGTTCTTTCAGTTGACGGATGAGCTCTGGATTCGGCAGCTGTTGTTCGCTGCGGAGGGCCTCGGCCCCTTACGCGTACCTGCCGTCAGCGGGGTCACGCACAACCTGCTGCCGTTTCTCTCGAGTGCGCGGGGCGAAGGTGCGCTCGCGGCGAACTATCTGCTCGAGTCCCTGACCGCCTTCTGGGCGCGTGTCCACCGCCAGGTGGCACCGGGGCACTGGCTGCGGATCGGTGCGGCCCCCAGGGTGCCGCCCCCGGTTCGCGTGCTCAGCCGCCTCCTGGGAACCGGCACCTTCACGTTCGGTTGGTACCAGTTCTTCCCCATGACCTTGGAAGAGAAGAGCGCGGAGTTCTCCTTCACCGGCGTCGATGCCGCATCGTCCGAGGAGGGCGTGGACATCCTGGTGCACAAGGGCAACCTCATCGCCCTGGCCGTCGAGAGACTGATGGGGCGCAGCAGGATCGGCGAGTTCCTCGCGCTGATGCGGCAGCGGTACGGCGGCGGCACGTTCACCGTGGACGACCTCATCGGCGCGATGACGGAAGTCGATCCGGACATGGGGCCCTACATCGGGCACTACATGCGCGAGGTCGCGCTGGCGGGTTTCTTGGTGTCCGACCTTCGCGTGTTCCGCCTGCCCGACGACGCCAACGGCGCGCCGCGCTACCAGGTCGCCGTGGACGTTCGCAACGACGAACCGGTACCGGGTATCGCGGGCCTCGGTTCAAAATCTCCCATGTGGCAATGGGGAGAGTTCGTCCACGTGCCCGGCGACACGTCGCTGGAGCTCGGGGTCGTGATCGAGGAGCTCCCCGAGGAAGTGCGGCTCGAAACCTATCTCTCGAAGAACGCGCGCGTTTCGCGCCTGCCCGTTCCCGTACCGGACGCCGAGACCATCGTCCCTGCGGCACCTTTCAACGGCGCACGTGCCAGCGACTGGCGACCGCCGGACATCGGCATCGTGGTCGACGACCTCG
>JAPOYW010000683.1 GCA_026706425.1 Gammaproteobacteria bacterium | reverse complement strand
CGCCCTCATCGCCCGCATGGACCGCGTGATGGACGAGATCGAGGCAATCCTCGATCGCTCGGCGGTGCCATAGAGGGAGCGCAGTGTCTCTTTCGGCACAAATCATCGACCAGCGCGTAGCCGGTATCGTCGAACAGCAGTCGGACGCTTTCGACAACGAGTTGCGGGTTGGCATCGACGAACCCCGGCGACGGTCGGTAGCGTTCGTGTTCCTCGTCGCGAAGACGGCCTTCGACCTCACCGACGAGCAGACGCTCGATGGAATCGTCGATGGAGGCAACGATTTCGGGGTGGACGCCCTCTACTGCGACTCCCCCGAAGACGGAGAGATCCGGGTCAACCTCGTTCAGGGGAAGTACCGGGGGGACCTGCGCGGAAATGCGGCCTTTCCCGAAACCGGCATCGCCCAGATGATCGACGCCGTCGGAGCCTTGTTCGACCCGACACGGCCGGTCACCCTGAACCCCCGATTGGAGCAACGGGTCGAGGACGTTCGTTCGTTCGTCAAGGACGGCGCGATCCCGCGCGTGACCGCGGTTGCGGCGAACAACGGAACGACCTGGACGGAGCAGGCGCAGCAGCGGATCGACGGCGTGGCGCGCGACCTCGGAGGGCAGGTGGAGTGGCGGCACCTGGGGCCGGAAGAGTTGCTCGCTCTCCTGCAGACTCGCAAGCCCATCAACGCTGACGTGCAGCTCACAGGGCACGCCACGGTGGAGACTTTCGACTTTCGACGCGCGCTCACCGGGCGCATGTCAGTCGCCGAGCTTGCGAGGCTCACCGACGAATACGGTAATCGCCTGTTCGAGAAGAACATCCGGCGTTACCTGGGGCTTGCCGGCAACCGGGTGAACGAGGCTGTGGCGGCCACGCTGCGAGAGCCGGCGCAGCGGCCCAGCTTCTACTTCTACAACAATGGGATCACGATCACGTGTTCGAAGTTCCGCCACAACGCTCTGCAAAGGGAGAATTGGACCGTAAAGGTAGAAGGCCTGCAGATCGTAAACGGCGGCCAGACGGCGCGCACGGTGCAGCACCTGGCCCAGGAGGTCGGCGCCGCGATCCGGGACGCGGAAGTGCTGGTTCGCATCTACGAGCTGCAGGAGAATGACGTTGAGCTGGTGGAGTCGATAACGTTCGCCACCAATAGTCAGAACCCGGTCGATCTACGGGATCTGAAGGCGAACGATCCGCGCCAGGCGACGCTCGGCCAGTCCATCTCCGGCTTGGGATATGCCTACCGCGCCAAGCGAGAAGAGCGGGCCGTATCCTCGGACGAGTTCACCAGCGCGGTAATCGCGGAAGCCGTCCTCGCCGTCTGGAGGCACAGGCCACATCAGGCTCGGTTCCGAAGCCGGGAACACTTCGGCGCGTTGTATCGGACCATCTTCACCGACGATTTGAACGGATCGCAGGCGGTGACCGCCGCCCTTCTTCACCGGCACGCAGAGAATCGACGCAAACGGCCGCCGAATGACGCACCCGACTTCCTGGCCTACGGGTCTCGCTTCATCGCAATGATGATGGGGCGCTACCTGTTGAACGATCTCGGTATCACTCTCCGTCAGCTCGACCACCGCAACTTCGATGCTGCACGGGACTTGGTGGACCGGAACTCGGATGGCTATCTGGCTCGTGCCCAGGAGAGAATCGCGGGCGCCCTCGAGCCGTTGTTCAGAGGCAAAGGCAGAGAGCGGACGCTGCAAAGGCTGTCAGCGACCTTCCGGCGGGCGGACCTGGTCGACACGCTCCTCGAGGACGGCGAGCGGGCGCCGTAGGCGGGAGACGTCACGACGCGCCGAGGCGGAGGGCGTCTGTCGGTGACCGTCGCCGGCCGCTTCAGGCGTAGCCGAACAACGGCGGGAACGCTACGACGACCAGTCCCGCCCAGACCGCGTAGACCGGGAGGTACGCGGTCTGCCAGCGCTCGAGGGCCGCGTAGGGGCCGCGTCCACCGAGGAAACGGGCGTACAGCCACGCCGACCACGCCAGGTTCACGAGCAGGACGAGGTTTTCGCCGAGCGCCGCCACCCGGTTCGGGCTGAACCCGAACTCCGAGATGCGGGCCGCAATGGCGGCCAGCGCCACGCCGTCGGCGACGAGCGCGCTCGCCACCAGCAGGAACAGCACGCGGTCGAACAGCTCGGGAGGCGTCCGCGGGTCGCGGGCCGAGATGGCGTAGAGCAACAGGCCGAGCACTACGGCCAGCAGCAGATCGAAGCCGATCAGGACCTCGCGCTCCAGGTCGATCCCGTTCCGCGTCCACGCCATCGAGGCCAGCAGGGCCAGCAGCACCGCCGCGAAGAGCGGCGTGAACAGCCGCGTCAACACCGGCGCCATGTTCTCGATGACGCTCTGCTTCGCCTCGACGAGCCACGCTCCC
>JAPOYW010000285.1 GCA_026706425.1 Gammaproteobacteria bacterium | reverse complement strand
GATGCGCCCGCCTGCCGCCATGTCGGTGGCGGGGTTGTAGTGCTCGGGGTCGGCTTGGTAGACAGTCTCCTCGTCGACCCATGCGCCGTCCTTCAGCCTTCCGCGGATGAGCTTGACCATGGACTTCGGACGGAAGCCGCAGTCCGTGCAGCGGTCCCCGAAGCTAAGGTAGATCCAGCCGTTTTCGGCATAGTCCGGATGCGTCGCCACGTCGAGGATCCAGCCGAGCCCGTACTGCAGGGGCCCCATTCGGAAGGCTTGCCGGTTGCCCACCGGTGCGCCGGAGACGAGGTCCGACTGCATGCCGTCGGCGGAGACCACGGTGAGGCCGCGCATCTTCTCCGTGAGCAGGATGCGGCCGTCAGGCAGCGGGGCGATGGCGTAGGGCAGGGGCTCGAGGTCGCCGATCACCTTCGTCAGGCGGTAGCCGTGGCGCTCGGTCAAGATCGCCCCGTCGGGCAGTTCCAGCGGTGGCGCCATCCGGAAGTCGGCGAACGTCGCGTTGGCGCGTTCCTCGGCAATGAGGATGGCTAGGCTGAGGATCTGTGCTTCGCCAAGGGTCTCCGACCACGCGGGCATGCCGAGATCCGCCGCACCCTCGGCGATGCTCTTGGCGATGGCTTCCACGCCTTCGCCCCGGACAAGCGGCGCGCCGACGAGCGGGTTGCCCTGGGCCGTACCTTGGAAGCGGTCGCCGTGGCAGACGGCGCAGTGCTGCCGGTACAGGCGCTCGAACGCCTGGGGACGACCTTGGCCCGCAGCGCTGGCCGCGGCGATGCAGGCGAGCGCAACGATGAGGATGGCAAACGGCATACCCAGTTCCCATGACCTGATGCGTTGACGTTCGCACGATTGTTTGGCCGGCGGCAAGTCCGGGTCAGTGTGCTCTTCGAGTCGCCGATCACGGTTAACGATCAGCGCAACGCAGATGCTGCGTTCGCCGCCGTGAACTCGTAGCAGCCGGAATCAAGGCCCGGGCTCCGCGAAATTGGCATATTCTCGGTTCCAGGACATTCGTCTTCCCAGGCGAAATCGAATAGGTCGTACTTCTGACGCGGGACACTAGATCTCCCGAGTCGGTACCGGGCCCGGATCCGGGAATAGGGAGAGCGGAGGGGATCGTGGACAATCACATTCGGCATGGGGCGGGCGCGGTGCGGCCCTATCTTCACGGGCCGGTGGGCCTGCTCCAATTCGTGGTCGACGTGCTGGGGGCGCGGGAGGTCGAGCGGCACCAGCTGGGACCGCAGAGCTTTCATGTGGAGTTCCACGTCGGAGACTCCGCGCTGGTCGTCGAGGCCGGAGAACTCCCGTCGGGCGTGGAACCCTGGACGAACGCGGTGTACGTCTACGTGCCCGATGTGGACGCGGCATTCGCGACAGCGCTGGAACTGGGAGCGCAGGAAATCGCGTCGCCGGCGGACAAGCCCTATCAGGAGCGCCAGGCCGGAGTCCGCGATGCGGCCGGAAACACCTGGTGGATTGCGACATACCGGCAGGACCACCACGGCACCGCACACGACTAGACGCCTGTGCCCCTAGGCCAGCTTGCGCCTTCAACCACCGAGCCCCCTGCCGATTCGGCCAGCGGAACGTAGCGTTCCATCAAGAACGGCCCATTTTTGAGCTCTACAACTCCAGCGTCCGCGTCAGGTAATGAGTCTTGTCCCTTCCTTCCGCATAGGCAATCTTCATTGCAGGTCGCGGCGTAGGCGTAGTGTTTGGACCCGACATATGGGTCCACCCGGTCCGTCCCGCAGGTGACGGTTGCGTCCAATGCGGCGCGACGCGGATTCGCCCGCCCGCAAGGGTCGCCCTTACGGTTCGTTGCATGTGAGGGACCGCCTTGGTGGCGGCCCGTGCCCGCTCGCTTCGACGCCCGGTCCCGCAACGCTCAGCGGCATGCGGACTCCACCTTCGCCCCGAGGAGTTTTGCAGTAGGCGAGGGGCGAGGCGGCCGCCCGCGCGAAATGCGCCGGGCGTAGCTCCCCCGCGCTCGCCAAGCGTCTCCAGATCGCGGCGATCGCCGACGTCTTCGCGATGCTGCACGGGCTCTCTGTGGGCTCCGCACCCGAGATCCGGAACTGTGCCACCATCGTTGGTGCATACCGGGGAGTCTTTGCGTACCGACGAACGATGTCTACCACCAAGACAACTCGCGACGGTGTCCCAACGAGCCGGCGCGCGGGTATCCTGATCGGGCTCGCGCTGGCTGTTGTGGCGGCTGCCGGCATCGCCTGGATCTACCGCCTGGAGATACTGCTAGAGATCGTCGAGATTCGACTGCACCACGACGTCGGACCCACCCGGACGATCGAGTGGGGCTCGGGGCCCGATCCGGCAGGCCGATCCGCGGCAGAGCGACCGCCCAACATCGTGGGAGCTC
>JAPOYW010000087.1:20121-22886 GCA_026706425.1 Gammaproteobacteria bacterium | reverse complement strand
TGATCCCGCCGGACCGCAACTACAAGCAGCAACTGAAGGTCTACGAGAACCGGACCCGCGAGGCGGGTCTGTACCGGATGCACGGTCTGAGGCACGGCTATGCGCAGGGTCGCTACGAGGAGATCACCGGGTGGAAGTCGCCGGCTGCCGGGGGACCGTCGCGGCGGTCGCTGACCGGGGCGTGGCGGCGGATCGACAGGGAGGCGCGCAGGACCATCGCCCGCGAGCTAGGGCACGACAGAATTGCGGTAGTGGCGCAGTACGCAGGCAGCTGAAGTGTGCCGAACCGGGACGCGGCGTGGCGCGCCCCGGCGGCGACAGGCGGGATCAACTGCGGGAGTAGCGCCAACCCGAATCGGTGAGAGAGGTGCGCCAGAGCTGCTCGGACTTTGGCTCGGGATCGGGCAACGGCGACCAGTATGCGGCGCTCGGTTCCTTCTTCCGCCTGGCGTTCCACGGCGAGATCCCCCGGTCGAGATTGCTCGCGCGGTGCGCCGTCTCGGGCTTGGCGGCGAACTCGTCGATCGCCGCCGCGTCGAGGGCGTCCTGGCGCTTCTGTCCGCGCTCGATGTCGCGGTCCTCGCGGCAGCGTTCGCAAAGGAAGTCGCCTTGCGCCCTCTTTCGGTACGCGCACCTGCGGCAGCCGCCTTCGGCAGTCAGTGCTGCGCGCCTTCTGCGGCAGGAGCGCGCAACGCCTGGCGAGGCAGCCGGAGCACGACTTGGCGAACTCCCCGTTGGCCTTGAGGGCTCGCGGCTTGTTGCACCGCGGCTGAACGCACGTCTCTGGTTTGCCGAGCGCGGCGTGCGGAACGAAGCCCGGCGGAACTTGGCCGCTCCAGTGGGCGATGAGGGTTTGAAGGTCCACGATGTTCTCCGTTTCAGGGTTGCGACGCTGGAGTGCGTCGGTCCCGAACGGGCGGCACGCGCGCACACGCCGGTCACCTCGCGCCAGCGAGGTCGGAGCGTGCGGAGAACCCGCCAGGGTTGACCGGCGGAGCACGCGTGACAGACTGAAGCTGCCGACGGACGAACGGGTCTCGGGCACGGCGGTCCGGATGCGGACGCCACGGCGTGAACGTAGCTGCGGCGGAGCACTGGGGGTTCGGGTGCGACGAGGTCGATGTCGAGGCCGGCGGCGGTGTGGATGCGCTGGAAGGGGCGCCGCACGCACGACGCGGACTACGACATTGCCATGGACCGGGACTGGTGGCTGTGGAGCAAGTTCGTGCTTGGCGGGGTGTTCTGTTTCGTGTGCGCGCTGCGGATCAGCTGGCCGCCACGAGGCGGTGGGCGAGACGCCCTAGCTGCACCTCGAAGGTGAAACAAGCGGAACTGGAAACGGCTGGATGCGGAGATAGCGGAGCCGCGGACGGAAGTGCCAGTGGAGAAGCAAGACGCCGGTGGTCCGCCTTGGTTCAGCCGGGTCGCGACACGAGCCCGTCCCGGCGCCCGGAGGGCGCAGGCGGCAGCGATCGTGACCCGGAAGGGACGAGACCCCGGAGGGGGCTCGGGTCGCCGCAGGCGACTAGAGCGCGGTGCCGAAGGCAGCCGCTCCGGAGAGGCAAACCAAGGCACGCGGTCGGGACTCCCCCACCCGCAACCCGGTGTACCGGGCGCCTTGGCGGCCCTTGACCCGCCTCCGGCGGCGGGAGACAGATCAGGAGCTGTGCGAACGGGATCCAACGAGGCGTGGTGCGCCGCTGCTGCCGCGCTGCCGCGGAAACGAAGAGTCAGGACGTCTCGCGAATCAAAGGTGTCAGGATGTTGGATCAACTATGGCGTACATGGGAATAATTGCTTTTGAATCAATCTACTTATGGAGAATCCTGTAGATCGTTCCATGCAGCACCCGAATGCCGATCAATGGATGGTGACCCGATTCGTCATGCCCATCTTGCCCTTCCAGTCCTCGATCATCGACTTGAAGCGATCGACGAGATCCGGGTGCCCGTCGCTCAGGTTTTCGTTGCCCCGGGGATCCACGGTGACGTCGTAGAGGATCGTCTCACCCGTGTCGGCGTAGTGGATGAAGTGCCAACGATGGGTGCGCACGTAGTAACCCTCCGCCGGCTCGCCCATCACATTCGTCAAGGAGCGCCGGTTGTCCGAGTAGCCGACAAGAGCGGCGCGTTCGTCGATCGGTCCCGTTCGTTCCAGCAGCGGGCGAAGCGACTGCCCCGGCAAACCTTCGGGCACCTCGGCACCGGCGAAGTCGAGAACGGTGGGGACGATGTCCAAGGATGAAACCAAACTGGATTCGTTGAAGGCCGGTTCGAGACGCCCGTGCCAATGGAAAATGATCGGCGACCGGACCGAGAGGTCGTACAGTCCTCCCTTGCCCTTTAGCCCTCCCGTGGCGAAGAGCGAGTCGTTGCGCAGGGTCGAATGGCGCTGCTTGTACTCCACGTTCGCGTCCTGTTCCCAGCCGTTGTCGCCGACGTACACGAAGAGCGTATCGGAATAGAGTCCCTGTGCTTCGACGAAGTCCACCAGTCGTCCGACGCCATCGTCCCACCAGGAGACATTCGCGTAGTAGAGCTTGGCGGACTCGGAAAGATGCTTGTTCGCGTAGTACTTCCGATACCTGAACGGCGCGTCGAAGGGCGTATGCGGCAATTGCGGCCCGAACCAGATGAACATGGGTCGCTCCCTGTTGCGCCCGATGAAGTCGAACAGAGGCGCCATGGTCTCCCGAACTAGCAGATTGCCTTCGTTGCCCATCGTTTCCTCGAAGAAGCCGTCCTTGCCGAACAGGGACATGTCCC
>JAPOYW010000087.1:0-20111 GCA_026706425.1 Gammaproteobacteria bacterium | reverse complement strand
CCAGTCCCGGGTCATGCCCTCGTCGAAGTGACCGTTCCGGTGGCTTCCCTCCCACCACTTGCCGCCCTGCCAGCTTACATAGCCCTGCTCACCCAAGAGCGCCGGGAGCGTATCGAAGCGTGACATGCCGGCGGCGCGTACCACCGTCAACCATCGAGTCTGCTGCTCCCTCGGCATGCTCGCAAAACCGTTTTCGAGCTTGCGTTCCTCGATCAAGGCGTCGAGGCGCAGCGAATACTGCACGGGATGCAGACCCGTGATCAGCGTGCGCAGGGACGGACGACAGTAGGGTGCGGTGACATGGCCTTGGGAGAACGTATAGCCGCCGGCGGCGAGGGCGTCGGACGCCGGGGTGACGACGTTGTCGTCGCCCATGAACCCGAAGTAGGGATAGCCGACGTCGTCGCCGATCAGGAGCACGACGTTGGGCGGTCGTTCACCGGCGACGGCGGGCGCGGCCGCGAGCGCCGCCAGCAGCGTGACCGTCGCCCAACGCATCCCGGGGACTAGAACGAGTAGTCCACGCCCAGGTAGACCTCGCGGCCGAAGTTCTGCACGTAGCCGGTCAGGTATTCCTCGCCCCAGTAGCTCCGGTTGGGTTCGTCGGTGAGGTTGTAGGCCTGCAGCAGGATCTCGAGTCCATTGGCGAACGCGTAGGATATCTGCGCGTCGATCTTGGTCTCCTCCGCGAACACGGTGTCCTTGGCGAAGGCGACTCCGAAGCTCGACACCTTGGCGCTTTGGTAGTTGGTGCCGAGGCGCGCCTCGAAACCACCGCGCTCGTAGAACACGGTCAGGTTGCCGGACTGGTCCGCCAGTCCCGGGTACGGGAACGTCGGACTCGGCGACTGCGAGAACGGGTTGTTGATCGTGATCTCGCTGTCCACGAAGGCGATGCTGGCGTTGAAGCCGAACCCGTTGAACGCATCCGGCAACCAAGCATCGAGCATCTGCGTCCAGGAGAACTCCACGCCGCGGATGTAGCCTCCCTCCTTGTTGTTGATGGCGAACGTGTAGGCGCCGTCGCGGACCTCCACGGGCGTGATCACGGCACCGCCGGTCTCGGGATCGAGAACGACCGCCTCGTAGGTTTCCGGGATCACGAAGCCGTTGGCCCGGAAGTCGAACTCGGGAATGGTCAGATCCTGGATGAAGGACTTGATGTCCTTGTGGTAGAGGGCGATGGCGAACAGCCCCGTGTCGCCGAAGTAGCGCTCGAAGGAGAGATCGACCTGCTCCGCCTCGAAGGGCCGCAGGGACGTCGAGTTCGTGTTCGAGAAGTTGAACGTGACATAGCCCTCCGACGCCGTCGAATCGTCGATGAAGTTGCCGCCGCCGCCGTCCACGGGCTGGTCGCTGGACAACCGGTTGATGGGCGGGCGGGACATGACCTTCGCGGCACCGAACCGCAGGTAGATGTCCTCCGAAAGCATGTAGTTGAGGTTCAGCGACGGGAACACGTCCTGGTACTGCTCAGTGAAGGTAACGTAGGCGAAATTGTCCCGGCAGCGGCCGTCGCCGTCGCAGATGGGCTCCGCGTTCAACGCCGGATCCCCGAACACGTCGTAGATAGCGACGGACGACTGCTCGCTGTCGACGACGCGCACACCGATGTTGCCGGAGAGCGTTCGTCCCATGACCTCGGTCTCGATATCCGCCTCCAGGTAGTAGGCCAGCACGTCCTCGCCCACGTCGCCGCGCTGGCGCACCGACCAGGCCGAACGGTTGTTGAGCCCCCAGCGCGCGATCGTCTCGGTGGAACGAGGTAGCGGCCGGCCATCCGGTCCGAGTTGGTCCTCGTCGCAGTTGTAGACGGCCTGCGGGTCGCACTGCAGCACGAGGTTCTGCTCCACGGCCTGGCGCAGGATGGCCTCGGCGTCGAAGGAGATGAAACATGGGAAGTGAGAATAGTCGCCGCCCCAGCACACCACGTCGCCGGTCGCTTCGGTGATGGGCATGTCGACGTCGTGGACGTAGCCGGAGCCCGGGCCGTACTGGAAGACCTGGCGACCATAGGCGTAGTCCCGTTGCGACTGTCGGGCACCGAATCGGACGACCGGGACGACGGGGCTCGCCAAGTCGAACTCCATGTCGAACTTGACGGCGGATACTTCGTCCTCCGAGAGCCGCGGATACTTGCCGTATTGGGTCATGCGCAGGGTGTTGAAGTCGTCCATGGGTACGCCGAACGCGACATTGGGGAGGCGCAGTCCGTCGCTCTGCCAGTGCACTTGCCCGTTGTTGCGGGTATAGCCCGTGCGCGTGCAGACCGGGTCTTCCTCGGTGCAGCGGCGGTACACGTTGGCGTAGTGGTAGCCGTCGGCCTGGTTGCCCGATGCCGACGAATGGGAGGCGTCGAGGGCGATCGACCAGCGTCCGGCCGAATACTCGATGTTGAGACCCGACGAGAGCACGTCGTCGTCGTCGCTGGTGTCGCCCGACACCACGAAGATGTTCGTGCCGTTGTAGAACAACCCGCCAACGGCGTAGTTGCCTTCGACCAGGCGAGGGTTCGCGATGGCGTAGCTTGCCGACCCCTGCAGCGAGATTCCGTCCCGCGTGGTGTCGGTGCTGAACTCGGTGTAGAACACGTCCGCCTGGATGGTGAGCGCGTCCACCGGCTGAAGCTGCAGCGAGCCCAAGTAGGCATCGCGCACTTCCAGGCCGCCGATCTGGTAGAACTGGATGGTCTGCGGCACGTAGACCTCCGTCTCGGTCGCCGGATAGACATCCCGCGCCCGACCGGGCGTGTCGCCGTGGTACTGCACCGTCGCACTCGGTTGGGACAGCCTGCTGTAGCCCAGCGAAAGCCCCACGGTGTCTTCGAAGAGCTTCTCCTGCCAGGACAGGGTCAGCCGATAGCCGCCCTCGTCGGCCCCGTACACCTCCCCTGCCCGGTCGTTGAAGGTGCGGCGCAGGCTGGTGGCGATCTTGCGGTCTTGCCGGTTGTCGAGCGGGTTGACCACGTCGAGATCCACGGTCCCGGCCACGCCGCCCTCGATCAGCGAGGCCTTGGGCGTTTTGTTGATGGTGACGCGGTTGATGAGTTCGGACGGGTACTGGTTGAACTCGATGGTTCGCCTCAGGTGCGGCGAAACCTGTTCCCGGCCCTTCATGGTTGCGAATACGAACTCGTCGCCGAGGCCGCGGATCTGGATGTCGGATGCCTGGCCGCCGGAACGCGTCGTCGTGATCCCCGCCACGCGCGACAGGCTGTCGGCGATGGAGAAGTCGGGTAGGCCGCCGATGTCCTCCGCGGTGATCACCTCGACGATGGAGTCAGCCGACCGCTTGCTCTGGATGGAACTCATGAGGGAGGTGCGGTAGCCCGTGACGACGACCTCCTCGATGGCCGGTTCGTCCTCCTCGGGCGTGTCCGGGTCGGCTTCCTGGCCCGCCGCCGAAAACGCAGTCGCAGCGAAGGCGAACCACGCGACTGTCGCCGGGATCCTTGAGCGGGGACTGGGTTCGTAGTGGCGAGGCTTGTCCTCGCCCGCGTTCGTGCAGAGAAAAGCGTCGGTACGGGCGACCGCGCGCCCTGACGGGCGCGTTAGGGTCGCCCCTACGGGATGCCTCGCTAGCACTCGTCTGGAATCGTTCATTCGTCAACTTCCTCCTACGAGCCGGGTGTCTGCTCTACAAGCAGCGCTGGCGGGACATTCCTGGCACCGTCGACTTGGAATCGATAGGTGCCGGCGGTGTCGATGGTAATCATCAGGTTTCCTCCGCCCTGGGCCAGGCTGGTGTACGCCTCACCGGGCGTCACCTGGGTCGCGGCACCCTCGGCGGCACCGAGATTGACGGTGGACCAGTCCTCCGAGGCGACCTTGAACTCGTAGTCGCCGACCTCAAGGACGATGTGCGTCGAATAACGAGCGGTGCCTTTGAACACCAACAGGTTGTCGGTTCCCCACCCGTTCATGCCGCCGCGCACAAACACCTCCGTGGCACCGAACGGTTTGAACGGGACTACCCATAGTGTTGGCGTCTCCCCCGACGCATCAACCGTGAACAGGTACTCATTGGCCTCGGCGATGGAGATCGACAGGTTGCCGCCGCCGTCAGCCAAGTCGCCAAACGCGGTCCCGATGGTCACGGTATTCGACGCACCGGCGCCCAGGTTGACCGTTGCCCAGTCCTCCGAGGCTACCTTGAACTCGTAGGTACCGACTTCGACGGGAATGACCGCTTCGTAGACGTCGCCGCCCGCATAGTGCGCTTCGCTGGCCGTGCCCCATTCGTTGAAGCCGCCGCGAACGTAGATCGACGACTGCGTGGTGCCGTAGCCGTAGGGTGCCATATCGAGGTCGGTCACTACGAGGATCGGCGCGGTTGGATCGCTGGCATCGAGCCGGAACCGGTGGTTGGCCGTCGTCGACACGGTGATCGTCAGGTTGTGATCCGTCACCGCCAAGGTGCGTTCGGCATCCAGGGTCACGGCGGTGTCGTCGCCGCTCATGGCACCGAAGTTGACCGTCGACCAGTCTTCGGAAGCGATCTTGAACAGGTACCCATCGGTTTGGGCGTCAAGCGACAGGTCCGCCTGGTACACGCCGCGGCCGATATAGGTGAGCGCGTTGTCCGTGCCCCACCCGTTCATCGATCCGCGAACGTAGACCGCCGTCGAACCGTAGGGCGGCGCGGTGCCCGGCGGCGGACCGCTGACGCGAACGTTGTCCCACTACCAGTCGCCGCCGTCGCCCGCCACGCCCTGGTCGAACACGATCTTCAGCCAGTCGTAGACCGCGCCCGCCACGAAGCCCGAGAAGTCGAAGTAGAGCGTCTCCCAATCGCCGCTGCCGGAGTACTCCGCCGTCGCCGTCAGAACGCTCGCGGCGTCGTCGCCGCTGCCGACGGAAAGCGCCACCGTCCCGGCACCACTTTCGCGGTAGACGTCCACGGCCAAGTGGTTGCCTTCGTCGGTGAAGGCGATAGCCCCGCCGACGCGATACAGCGTGCCTGCGTTTCCAACCGCACCGGTATTGCGGGTGGTTCGCGCCGCCATGTTCGCGGCATCCCGCGGGTCGGCAACCACCATCGTCGCGATCATGGCGTCGTCTTCGAACGCGTAGCCGGCGGTGCCTTCAAAGTCGAGAGGCTCCACCAGAACCGGCATCTGGGTGATCGGATCCGGCGGCACGTCCGCCGTCTTCTGGATCGTCAGCGTCGCCACGCCTCGGCTCCAGTCCAGGGTGAAGGTGTAGGAATCCGCCTCCGCGATACTCGTCATCAGGTTGGGGGCGCGACCGGCCGCATCGAGGATCGTCGGGACGCCGACTTCGACGTTGGCAGTGTCCGCCGCGCCGATGTCGATGGTCGACCAGTCTTCGCTGGCAAGCTTGAAATGGTAGTCGCCGGCTTCGAGGTCGACGGCGGTCCGGTACCGGGCCCGGCCGATGAACGCCATCTCGTTGTCCGTGCCCCAGCCGTTCATGCCGCCGCGCAGGTAGAGCGACGTCCCGGCGTGGGGATCGTCCACGGTCACCCACAGGGTCGCGCCGCGCTGGCCCGCGTCGTCGGACACGAAGCCCGCAGCAGCCACCGTGAACAGGTAGTCCGCCGACGTCGGAATCGAGATCGAGAAGTTCGGGTTGCGGGGTCCGGACAGGGCGATGCCGGTGTTGAGCTCGATCGGCGCGCTGCCTTCGCCCGGCGCGCTGAGATCCACCGTCGCCCAGTCGGAAGACGCGATCTTGAACAGATGGTCGCCGGCTTCGATGTCGATCGTCGCCTGGTAGTCGCCCTTGCCCGTGTAGAGCAGCGGATCGTCCGTGCTCCAGCCGTTGATGGTGCCGCGCACGAAAGTCTCCACCGGCAGGGCACGCGCATTTGTCACGGTCAGGATCGGCGCATCCGAATCGAGCGCGTCGAGCACGAACCGGTACTCGCCGGTGGCCGGGATGCTGATCGACAGGTTCGGCAGTCGTCCGGCCGCCGACAGCGTGGCCGGTTCGCCGAGGGTGATCACGCCCTGGCCTTCGGGGGCGGCAATGTCGACCGTGCTCCAGTCCTCGGACGCGATCTTGAAGGCGTAGTCGCCCGCTTCCAGGGTGATGAAGCCGTCGTAGCTGCCGCCGCCGAGGTAGGTCATCCGGTTGCCGGTGCCCCAGCCGTTGAACTGGCCGCGCAGGTATATGTCGGTGTCGCCGTAGGGGACCGGCGGCTCGAAGCCCGCCGTGACGAAGGCCGAAAGGCCCTCGCCCTGCCCGACGCCCTGGGTTTTGACGAACACCGCCGTGGTGCGCGCCGGTACGGTGAACGTGCCATCGCCGCCGACGCCTTCCGTGAAGGTTGCCTCCCGGACGACGTCGTCTGCAGAGTCCTGCTGGATCTCCTGCAGCGCGAAGCCCGCTGCGGTTCGAATGGTGATGGATTGCGTTTCGGCGGCGCCGTTGAACACCACGACGATGGCGTCGTTGGCGGGGTCGAGGTCGTCGCGTTGGGTGTCGTCGGTGTTGGTGACGACTCCGAGCCCGTCGTCGATGCTCATGGCGATGAGGTTGGCCTTGGCTTCCTTGCCGATGTTGTGGAAGCCGACCCGGTCGATGACCTCCTCGGCGCTCCCGAGGCTGAACAACGGACTGCCCTGGGCGATCTCGACGAACTCCTCGAAGATCGCGAGAGACGTCGCGATGTCGTCCACCGTGGGGTCGGCGTTGGGGTCGTCGATGGCGGCCAACACGTCGGCGTCTGGCGGACCTTCCGGCGGCAGGCCGACGTTCCAGTTGTTGTCGGCAAGCGTGAAGTCGACGAAGTTGAACCAGTCGCCTGCGTTGTAGCTGTTGTGGCTCAGCGACTTCGACCGCAGGATGTCGCCGCCCATGTGCACGAACGGCACGCCCTGGCTCAACAGCACCAATGATTGCGCCTGTGCCGCGATGCGGACCCGGTCCGATGTGGGCTCGATGCCGCTCGGCAGGACCCCGCCCCGGTTCAACCCATCCCAAAGCGTCATGCCGTCGTGGACCGACGCGTAGTTGACGCTCTCCTGCGGGTCCGCCGTGTAGCCGCCATCGCTGCCGGCGGCGATGGTCACGCCCGAATCGAGAACCAGTTGGAAATCGGCGAGGTTGCCGGCGAGCCCCGCACGCACCCGGGTCAGATCGCCGCCGATCGAGATGGACACGTCCCGGAGCCGATCGCGCATGCGGTCGTTGAACGTGCCGATCCCGGTGCCGGCCATGTTGGCCTGGGTCGACAGTTCGAAGGTGTCCGGGGCCGTGCCCGTGCCGGGTCCCCAGCCCTCGCCGTAGATGTAGGTGTCCGGGTCCACGGCCTGGACCGCCGCCAGCGTCTCCTGCATGACGGATTTCGGATGCAGGCTCATCCAGTCGAAACGGAAGCCGTCGACCTTGTAGTGCGTGGCCCAGAACACCGCCGAGTCCTTGACGAACTTCGCCATCATGGCGTGCTCGGCCGCGGTATCGCTGCAGCAACTGGCCCGTTCGACGTTCCCGGTCGTGGGGTTACGGCGGTAGTAGTAGCCGGGGACTATGCGATCGTAGACCGAGAAGGCACCGTCCGCGCCCTCGTCGGAGGTGTGGTTGTAGACCACGTCGAGCACCACGCGCAGACCCATTTCGTGCAATGCCTGGTTCATAGCGCGCATCTCGCGGATCCGCGTTGCCCCGGCCGGATCGGTCGCATAGCTGCCCTCCGGCACGTTGTAGAGAACCGGATCGTAGCCCCAGTTGTAGGCGTCGATGTCGCGGATCGTGTTCGCGAGCTTGCGCGCCTCGTCGGTGGTCGGGTCGAAACTCTCGAGCCTGTCGATGATCGGCGTCACGTCCCGGACATCACCGGGGCAGAGTTCCTTGTTGGAGTCGTCGAGCCGGCACAGCTCGAAGATGGCGTTGTCGAGGTTCACCTGGCGTTCGGGATCCTCCGGGATCGAGCGCACATCGAACGCCGGCAGCACGTGGAAGTGGGTGACGCCCGCGTCCGCCAGGCGCTTCAAGTGCGACACCGGGGCGGAGTTGCCCGTCGTGAACGCCAAGAACTTGCCGCGATGGGCTTCCGGGGTGCTCGAATCCCGGGCGCTGAAATCCCGCACATGGCCTTCGTAGATGATGGCGCTCTCGGGCGAGACCGCCGGCGGCGTTGCGTGGGAGTCCCATCCGGCGGGTTTGAGATCGTCGTCCGCGATGTTCACGAACTGGGACATCAGGGAGCCGGTGTAGGCGCTCACCGAATACGGATCCCGGGCCTCGCGCTTCAAGACCTTGCCTTCGCTGGCGTGGTAGGCGGTTACCAGGAAGCGGTAGAACTTCCGGTCCCAGCCGCTTTCGTTGCCGCTAACGCTCCAAATGCCCGTGTCGCCGTCGAGCGTCATCCCGGACTCGCTGTCGTAGGCCAACCGACCGTCCGGCCGGACGTCGTAGACCAGGAGCTTCACCTCCTGGGCGGTGGGCGCCCAGACGTTCGCCGTAATGGAGCCGCCGTCGTAGCGCAGCCCCAGGGCGGCCTCGTCGGCGTCGTCCGCGCCGCTCGTGTAGATGTCGTCGAGCACCCCGGAAAGCTGCAACTGCGTGCCGAACTGGTTGCCTTCGGCATCCTCGCCGACGATCCAGAGCTGGTGGGTCAGCAATTCCTTGACCCGCGCGAGGTCGAGATCGACCGCGTAGGCATCGTAGTCCGCCAACTGCGGGGAACGCGCCCGTTGGGCGTCGGTCATCTCGCTCAAGGTCAGCGATGCCGCCAACTCGCCCCCCGTGACGACACCGACCGCGCTTTCGCCTTCACCCTGGGCCTCGACATCGAGCATGCCGTCCACGGAACTGTAGAGCTCGACGTTGTCGAGGGTTCTGTTCCAGGCGATGGTTCCCGCGTCGATCCAATGCGCGGCCTGGTCCTCGATGGCGAGCGGCGGCGCCTCGTATTCCTCGCAGACGTCGTTGATGCAGATCGGCTCCGCCGCGGTGCGGGCCTCGCGCAGTTCGTTCTCGGCCAGGGTCGAATCGACCACTACCCAATACATGTTGCGGTAGGGATTCGCGGTGTCCTCGGAGAAGTTGATCCTCAAGTCGACCGTCTGCGGCGCGCCGGCCAAGCCATGGATGATGAAATTGCCGCAGACCGCCTCGTCCTGGAGTTGCAGAACCCAATAGGCGCCGTAGATGGGATCCACCTCGCCGTCTTCGTAGTGCTGGTAGTTGGGCGGCGGACCGTCCGGCCAAGCCGTTCCCGTGCCGTCGTAGCTGTAGTCCACGCCGCCGCCGGAACCGCGCAGCGTCACCCTTTCGTTGTCCCAACTCCCCGCCTCGCAGCCGTTGTTCCAAAGGTGCAGGACCCAGCCGTCGAAGTTCTTGTCGCGCCGGTTGTAGTAGATGACGGCCTCGTTCGGACCTGGCGTGTACTTCGGGGTGGGTTTGTCGGGGATGATGCAGCGTCCGTCGACGGCGACTTCCGGCGGATCGCATACCAGCACGGGTTTCGGGCCGCATTGGCCGTTGTCCAGCAGGATCTCGTCGTCTTCGCAGACGACCAGCGGCGTCTGGTCGCCCCCCACCCCGCCGCCACCGCCGCAACCGGCAGCCAGGAACAACGCGAGCAGGATTGCGAGTCCCAGTATCCGGGCAGGTCCGAATCTCATACCAGGGTGTCCAACGGCGTCACGGGAACGCAATCGCGCACATCTAGCACGGAGGGGTTCTCCGTCACAAGGCGAAAACGATTGCATACGTATGCAACCGCCGGTTGGCACACGGTTCTCCGGCGGCGACGCCGTACGTCCCTGGCCGCAGCCCCTACGGGGGGCTGTGCTACCCTTCCGAGAACGTTGACGACTGCTAGGAGAGGCACGGTTGTTGGCAACTCGGGCGAGGGCGTCTCGCGCACCGTCAATCGTCGCTCGTGACTCGGGTGCCGTGCCCAGGAGGACGTTCACGAGCCTTGGGAAGGTTGCCTTGTGCATGGCGACCATGCTCGGGGGCGGCGTCGTGGCCCACGCCGCCGACCCGGCGGTAGAAGCACTCGAACCGCCGTTCTGGTGGGCTGGGATGAAGGATCCGAACCTGCAGATCATGGTGCGCGGCGAGTCCGTGTCGGAGTTCGACGTACGCCTCAACTGTCCAGGCGTCCGGCTTGTCGAGACACACCGCGTCGATAGCCCCAACTACCTGTTCCTCGATCTCGAACTGGCGCAAGACCTGACGTCCGGTTCATGTGCCATCGGGTTCCGCTCCGAAAACCGGCTAAAGACGGTCGACTATCGGTTCGAAGAGCGCGAGGCGGAATCATCTTCACGCACAGGATTCTCCAGCGCCGACGTCATCTACCTGGTCATGCCCGATCGGTTCGCGAACGGCGATCCGACCAACGACAGCGTCGATGCGATGCTTGAGGCGGCGGACCGCACCAACCCCGACGGGCGGCACGGCGGCGACCTCCAGGGCGTGATCGACCGTCTCGACTACATCGCCGACATGGGCTACACCCAGATCTGGCTGAATCCGATCCTCGAGAACAACGAGCCCACCTTCTCGTACCACGGCTATTCCACCACCGACTACTACCGAGTCGATCCGCGTCTCGGCGACAACGATCTCTACGCTGAACTTTCCGCGCGAGCCGCGAAGCGCGGAATCGGCATCATCATGGACCTGATCCCGAATCACAGCGGCGTCAGCCATTGGTGGGTGGACGATCCGCCCACCGCGGACTGGATCAACCACGGCGAGTTCGTGCCCACCAACCACATCCGCGAGCCACTGCACGATCCCCACGCCGCCGAGATCGACCGCGCCACGTTCGTCGACGGCTGGTTCGTGCCCAGCATGCCGGACCTGAACCAGCGTAATCCGTTCCTGGCGAACTACCTGATCCAGAACGCCATTTGGTGGATCGAGACCGCCGACCTGTCCGGGATCCGCGTCGACACGTGGTCGTACGCCGACAAGCACTTCCTTTCCGACTGGACCCGGCGCGTGATGACCGAATACCCCGACTTCAACGTCGTCGGCGAGGAGTGGAACAACAACCCCGGCATCATCGCCTACTGGCAGCGTGGCAAGGCGCGGGACGACGGCTACGAGTCGCAACTGCCGAGCCTGATGGACTTCCCGCTGCAAATCGCGCTCGGATCAAGCCTTGCGGCCGACGAAACGTGGAATACCGGCATCGTGGTTTTCTACCGGGCGCTGGTGGCGGACTTCCTCTACGCCGATCCGTCCAACCTGCTGGTGTTCGCCGACAACCACGACATGCACCGCATCTACCGGCAACTTGACGGCGACGACGAACTGTTCCGCCTGGCGATGGTCCTGGTGCTGACCACCCGGGGGATTCCCCAGCTTCTCTACGGCACCGAAATCCTGATGGATCATCCGCCGGACGCTTCCCACGGCGTCATGCGGGTCGACTTTCCGGGCGGATGGCCCGGCGATGAAGTGAATGGATTCACGGGCGTCGGCCTAGCGGACGATGCCGCTGCGGCGCAGGACTTCATGAAACGGCTGCTGAATTGGCGCAAGACATCGCGGGCGGTCACGAGTGGCCACTTGACCCACTACGCGCCCAGCGACGGCGTCTACGTCTATTTCCGGCATACCGATGACGCCGGCGAACGGGTCATGGTGGCGATCAACAAGA
This sequence comes from Gammaproteobacteria bacterium, assembly GCA_026706425.1. Taxonomy (GTDB): domain Bacteria; phylum Pseudomonadota; class Gammaproteobacteria; order Pseudomonadales; family Azotimanducaceae; genus VXYL01. The sequence continues at coordinate 8,522 of JAPOYW010000087.1, read as the reverse complement.
ACGCCGACGACGTGGAGGTGGATCTCGACCGTTTCGCCGAGTCGCTCTACGGCGCAAACCTCGGCTTCGACGTATTGACCGGCAAGCTACACGGCTTGGGGCAATCCCTCGCCATTCCCGGGCGGGGCTTCCTGATCCTAGACGTGCAATGAACCGGGTCACGGCTGGCGAAATCGCGGAACTGGCCGGCGTCTCGCAGTCCACGGTGTCGCGCGCGTTGCGTGGCAGTCCGCTGGTCAATTCGAAAACACGCGAACGCGTGCTTCGAATAGCCAACGAGAAAAACTACAAGGTCAATACCGGCGCGAGCCGGCTACGGTCCCGGCAGAGTCGCACGCTCGCCCTTCTCGTGCACGACGACTCCGAGATGGGATCAGATATAAACCCGTTTTTCCTGTCGATGATTGCGGCGATCACAAAAGCGGCCACGGAAAAAGGCTACGACATTCTGCTTTCGTTCCAACAATTCAGCGAAAACTGGATCGCCGACTACGAAAACAGCAACAAGGCCGAGGGAGTCATCATGCTCGGCTATGGCGGCTATACCGACTACATTCGGAAAATCGGGATGCTCGACAACGCCCATTGCGTGACCTGGGGTCCGGTCATCGACGGACAACCCGGCCACTTCGTCGGCTGCGACAACGTCCATGGCGGCTACATCGCCACCCGGCACCTGCTCGATCTCGGCCACCGGAAGATTGCGTTCATCGGCGACGTCTCCGACGACTGCCCGGAGTTCCAGGCCCGCTATTCGGGATACCGAAAAGCCCACGAGGAACTCGGACTGGATCCGACCCCCCAGCTGCAGGCGACCGCCAACCCCTCGGAACTCGGCGGCTACGAGGCCGCAGAACGACTGATCGACCGAGCCGTGGGCCATACCGCGGCGTTCTGTGCCACCGATCTGAACGCGATCGGCGCGATACGGGCCTTCCGAAACCGCAACGTCCACGTTCCCGCCGACATCTCCGTGGTCGGCTTCGACGATTTGGTGTCGATGGCCTACGCGACGCCGGCACTCACCACGGTGCGCCAAGACACGGCAGCAGCCGGCCACGTGCTCGTCGAAACCCTCCTCGACCTCGTTCGAGGAAACGACGTGGTCTCAAGGCTGCTCCCACCCGAGCTAATTGTGCGTCAGTCCAGCCGGCAGGTGCGGGCCGAAGCCATGGCGAAAAGCCGAGCCGGTCCCAGGCTGACCGACGCCGGTCGGCTTGACAACGCCGCGCCGAAAGCGCGATTCAACAGCCGATAACCCAATCCAGACTTGCGTTGGCGCCCCATTGGAGACCGGTCACGTCGGCGGCGCCAAACGTGTCTCGACACCCGTAACACGTTCGCGAAGCAATCCGATCTCGCCGCGGATGTCCGCGTGCTGAGCGTTCATCTCGTTGAGTAGATCACGGTGCTGCCGTTCGATGTCGACACGCAGGCCGGCGAACTGCCGCTCCATGTCGACACGCTGCCGCTCCATGTCGACACGCTGGTCGGCGAACTGCCGCTCGACATCGACACGCAGATCGGCGATCTGCTGGTAGAGGAATCCGAACCCGGCCAGCATGGCGGCAAGAGCGAACGTGGCGAGCCATTTGAACAGCCGGAATTCGTTCTGCGTGACAACCTCGGACCACGGCTCGGTCGGGTGTTCATCGTCTTGCGCCCCGGGTCGACTCAACTGCGACACCGTCGACTCCAACGCGGTCATTCGCTCAACGAGCCGCTCGATCGCCGAATCGAATTCCGTTCGGATGATTTCCGCATCAAGACTCGCAGCCGACATCAGGGATTCCCTCGTCTACGAGGGTGACTTTGCGATAGATCGAGGGCACGGCGCAATCGATAGAGTCGATTTCGACCCGAATTCCTAGACGTTTCGGGAAAGTGATATCGGAACGCTATTGCACTCGCGGGAGGGCACAGGGGCGCTACGATTTGATTCGCTCCGAATGTCGACACCTACCAAGCGTCGATGAACGGTACGCGTGTCTGGACTTCCCGGCTCGGCGGGGCGTTGGCCTTCATCCCCGCCACGATCCAGCGCCGGGTGTCCGCCGGGTCGATGACGTCGTCCACCTCGAAGACGTGGCCGGCGTTCAAGCCCTTCCCCCGGTTGTACGCGCCTTCGACCATGCGCTCGTAGGCGGCCTGCCGCTCGGCCAAGTCCTCGATCGCCTCGAGCCGCGCCCGCTGGCCGAGCTTGACCTGGCCTTCGAGACCCATGCCGCCGAATTCGCTCGTCGGCCAGGCCCGACTTCCTCGGGGCTGTAGACCCCCAAACCCCCGCCTTCGATCATCGCGGGACCGCCGATGCCGATGCTGGAGTTGGCCGTGGCGATGATGACGTCGCAGCAGCCCAGCAGCACGGCGTTCCCGGCGAAGCAGAAACCGGCGTTGACGCCGACCACGGGTACTCGGCCGGAAAGCTTGCTGAGCAGCGTCCACGACGGCGTATTGAGGTCGCCGCCACCCGAGATCTGTGGTGAGCCACCCCGACCGGGTCTCGCGTTCCGGCTGCCCCCACCGGCGCGGCCGCCGCCGCCTTCGGTGAACAGCACCAACGGCGATTTGAGCTTCGCCGCCGTCTGGAACATGCGGTCCATCATCTTGTGGTTCATGCCGCCCTGGGAGCCGGCAAGCACCGAGTAGTCGTAGGACATCAGCACGCAGCGCGAACGACTCTCGTCGAACTTGTCGCCGTTGACGTGACCGAGCCCCATGACCAACCCGTCGGAAGGCGCGTAGTCGAGCAGTTCGTCTACCGTGCCGTGCAGGCCCATGCCGACGGCGAGAAAGCCGTACTGGACGAAAGTGCCCTCGTCGGCGAGGTCGTGGATGTTCTCCCGCGCCGTGCGCCCACCCTGGGCATGTCGCTTGGCAACCTGCTCTTGGCGCGAGGCATCGGTGGTCAGGGATCTGCGCCGAATGACCTCGGCGAGATCGGGCCGGGGCGTGTCCAGGTCGAGGTCGAGATCCGCCCGTAACGCCTCGCCCTCGACCGTGCCTTCCTCGATGACCAGGAGCACCGTTCCCTCCGGCACGGTGTCGCCTTCGGCAACGTTGAGTTCCGTGACCGTTCCGCTTGCCGGCGCCTTGACGACGTGTTCCATCTTCATGGCGTTGAGGACGATCAATTCCTGCCCGGCGAGCACGTCCGCGCCGACAACTACGGGAACGGTCACCATGGTCGACGGCATGGCGGCACGGACCGGCACGAAACCTGCCGGGTACTCGTCACGTGCGGTCTCCCCGCGCTCCTCCTCCCGGATCCTTCGGCCTTCGCCGAGCACGGCGAGCGGATCCGCGGCATCGATCTGAGCCCCGGCCAAGGCGACCTTCGTTCGTGCGCCAAGCGCGCTGGCGAGTTCGCGCTCCCGGAGAAGCTCCCCGAGATGGTCGTCGACGTACCGTGTGTACATGGCCCCGGACGCCAGGTCGGGGTCGTCCATCATGTTCATCAGGATGCCGAGGTTCGTGTCGACCCCGGCGATGACGAATTCGGACAGCGCCCGACGCGCCCGGCTGACCGCGTCTGCGAAATCCGGCCCGCCGCTGTGAACAATCAGCTTGGCCAGCAGCGAGTCGTACAACCCGCTCGTCCTGTAGCCTTCGTAGCCGAAGGTGTCCACCCGCACGCCCGGACCCTCCGGTGGACGGAACGCGGTCAACGTGCCTGTGCGCGGTAGGGCAACGCCGTCCTCGCCAAGCTTCTCCATGTTGATGCGCAGTTGAATGGCATGGCCGCGGGGCGATGGGGCGTTGCCGTTGGACAAGCCCAGGTCATGCAAGTCGGCACCGCGCGCAATCGCGAGCTGGACGCGCACCAGGTCAACGCCGGTGACCGCTTCGGTGACCGTGTGCTCGACCTGGATCCGCGGGTTGGCCTCGATGAAATAGAACGGCGATTTCTCGGTCAGGTCCGCGCCGTCCACGAGGAACTCGAAGGTGCCGATATTGTCGTAGCCGGCGGCGTCCGCGAGCGCGACGGCCGCGTCGAGAATCCGCTCCCGCAACGCCGGGTGCAGTTGCGGCGACGGCGCGACTTCCACGACTTTCTGATGCCGCCGCTGGATGCTGCAGTCGCGCTCGCCGAGATGTCCGACGTTGCCGTGGCGGTCGCCGAGCACCTGCACCTCGATGTGCAGCGCGCGTTCGATCAGCCGCTCGGCGTAGAGCGCGCCGGAACCGAATGCCGCCTCCGCCTCGGCAGCGCCGCGCACGAGCGCCTCGGCGATATCCTCCTTGCGTTCGACGAGGCGCATCCCGCGTCCGCCACCGCCCGCGACGGCTTTCAAGATCATCGTCCCGTTCGGCTGCAACGTCTCGTAGAACGCCTCCGCCTGATCCGCGTCGTCGATCACGGCGGATCCCGGCAGCACCGGCAACCGGTGGGCGGCGGCCAGGTCGCGCGCCTTGAGCTTGTCGCCGAAGAGGCGCAGCACCTCTGCACGTGGACCCACGAATACGATTCCCGACGCCTCGCAAGCTTGCGCAAGCTCCGCGTTTTCCGCCAGGAAGCCATAGCCGGGATGGATCGCGTCGCAACCCCGGTCCCTGGCGATGCCCACGACTTGCTCGATGTCGAGGTACGCCGCCGCGCCGTTCCCCGCGAGTTCCACCGACTCGTCCACCGTCCGAACATGCAACGACTCGCGGTCATCTACCGGATGGACGCCCACGGTCTCGATAGCCATCTCCCGGGCCGTACGGTGGATGCGAACCGCGATCTCGCCGCGGTTGGCGATAAGCAGCTTGCCCATGGGCTGCAGGTCGGGCATGGCGTTCTCCGGGGATTGCCGCGAAAAGCAAGAGCGGGAACATACACGCGGCACTCGCCCGGCGGCAATTGCGCCGGGGCGGGATCAGATGTTCGGGGGTTGACCTCGATGCGCCGGGTCGGGCGGGCTCATCAGGCCCACGTGGTTGCCGTCCGGGTCGACGACGATGGCGAACCGCGATCCCCAGAAGTGTAGTACGGCCGCTGCGAACTGCCGTAGCCCAGCGCCGTGACGCGCTTGTAGGCGGCGTCGACTTCGGCGGCGTCGCGGTACCGGAAACTCATGATCGTCCGGTTGCCTTCGCCCCTGAACGCGCGCCAGCCCGCGTTGTAGACCTCGGCGAGCGGCTTGCTGTCAAGCGCGAGTTCGAATCCACCGGGCATTTCCATCTCGACATGGTGGCCGCCGGTTTCGGTCCGCCATACCGAGTCATCCGGAATGTCCAAGCCGATCGCACGGTAGAAGTCGACCGACCGATCCATGTCGTCGACGATCAGGTTCAACTGGTCGAGGACGGGGGAAATCGCCATTGGAACTCACCGCCCGCAAAGAGTGGATTGTGCCATGCAGGCGCGCAGGGGACCGGCTTGTGCCCCGGCGCGCTATGATCCGGCCCGATGGCAGATTCTCCGGCACGCGTGCGCCCCTTCCTCGGTCTCGAAGGCCCCCTTGCCATCGCCCATCGGGGCGGCGGTGCCGAGCGGTGCGAGAACACCATGGCCGCGTTCGAACATGCCGTTGGTCTCGGCTACCGCTGCGTCGAAACCGACGTCCAAGCCAGCCGCGACCGGGTAGCCGTGATCTACCACGACGACGACCTCGATCGACTTACCGGTCACACGGGACCCCTGGCGGTCCGGGACTGGCGGGAACTTTCCACGCTTCGTGTCAACGGCACCGAGCCGATCCCCCGACTCGAGGACGTACTCGGCACGTGGCCGGACCTCCGACTCGTCGTCGATCCGAAAACCGACGATGCCGTGGGTCCGCTCATCGAGGCATTGCGACGCACCAATGCCCGTGACCGCGTCTGCGTCGGGTCTTTCTCGGCCCACCGTCTGCGGTGGATCCGCACCGACGCTCCGGGCTACACGTCTTGCAGTCCCTTCGAAGTCGTACGATTGCGCGCAGAATCCTGGAGTGTGCGGATGGGCCCGCTGCACGCGGACTGCGCCCAGGTGCCCCCCCGCCAACCGCTCGACGGCGGTTTATCGATCCCCGTGGTCGATGCCGCGTTCGTCCGTGCCGCCCATGCGCGCGGCATGCCGGTGCAGGTCTGGACGGTGGATGAAGAATCGGAGATGGAGCGTTTCCTCGACCTCGGCGTGGACGGCATCATGAGCGATCACGTCACGACGCTGAAGACAGTATTCGAGCGGCGCAACGTTTGGCGATGACCGACGTCGCGAGCATCATTGCCCGGGTGCCGAAGGCGGAACTGCACCTGCACATCGAGGGCACGCTTGAGCCGGAGTTGGCGTTCGCCCTCTACGTGTCCGAGGAGAGCATGGGCAGCTTGGGGCGCCGAGCGCAACGACATCGCGCTGCCTTATCCGTCGGTGGACGAACTGCGCGCCGCGTACCGTTTCGCCGATCTCCAGGAGTTCCTGGATGTCTACTACGCCTGCGCCGGCGTGTTGGTCGAATCCCGGGACTTCTACGACCTGACGTGGGCCTACCTCGAACGCGCCCACGCCGACAACGTTCGCCACGCCGAGATCTTCTTCGACCCGCACTAGGGAAAGCGGATGTCGTGAAACTGGCGCGCAACTCCTTCGACGCTTCGCTGCTCGACGAAGCGGACAGAAAACGACTATTGGGCGAGCTAGCGCCGCGGTGACATCGCTCGAGCGTTCCGAAGGGGGCAAACCATGAAGGTGCGACAGATCATATTCACCGGTGTCGAACGCGCCGAATTGCTCGAACGGGAAATCGGCGACGAACTCAAACCGAACCAGGCGCTGGTCGAGACGGAATTCACCATCGTCAGCCCGGGCACGGAAGGGCGCGGGTTCATGGGACTTCCCGGCGTCGGCTTCGACGGCAGCACCCAGGCGCCACGTGGTGCGACCAACGACCCCGAGAGCACGGACAACCGCAGGCTTGGCAAAAGCGACCCCCCGTACCCGCAAATCACCGGCTACGGACAGATCGGCAGGGTGCTTGAGGTCGGTGCGGACGTCACCTTGTGCAAGCCCGGCGACCGGGTGTTGACGCGTTCGCCCCACGCATCGATGGTCAAGGCGAACGCCGGGCGGTTCGCCGTGCCACTGCCCGAGGACTTCCCCGGCGAGGAACTGATCTTCGCGAGAATGGCCGGGATCTCCGTCACGGCCGTCTACTCGTCGTCCGTCAAGCCAGGAGACACCGTCCTGGTCATGGGATTGGGCGTCATTGGGAACCTGGCGGCGCAATTGTTCCAGCTTGCCGGTGCCGATGTGCTCGGATCGGAGATCAGTCCGTTCCGCGTGCAGCAGGCGAAGGAGTGCGGCATCCAGGCCGTGAATCCAAACGAGACGAACCTGCAAAAACACGTGATGGAGTGGACCCGGGGCAGGGGCGTCCAGATCGCGGTGGAGGCCGCCGGCCGCAGTGAGCTACTCGCGGAAGCCGTCCTGCTAACGCGCGCCTACGGCGAGGCGATTTCGTTAGGCAGTCCCTATGCCTCCGCCGTCTTCGACGCGACCCCGATGCTCCGCAAGATCCACTCCCAGTGCATCCGGTTGATCGGTTCGCTATCGGCGAGATGGCCACCCCAGGAAGTCGACCGGGTACGCCACAGCCTGGTCGGAAACTTCACGAACGTGGTCAACTGGATCGCCGCTGAGCGCCTCAGAGTTCGACCGCTGTTGACACACTTGGCATCCCCTGCGGACTGCCAAGACATCTACGCGGGCCTCACTCAAAAGCACGACGAATACCTTGCCGCCGTCTTCGATTGGCGTCGCTTGGATTCGTAACGGCCCGAGCCGCGCGCACGCGCAGGGAACATCGATCGTAGCGCCCCAAAGCCGGGGCCGGCCGCGTCCGAAGGACGCGCCTTCGCCATTCGCTGTGCGCCGCCTCCGCCTCCGGCCCAGCCACGCCGGCGCGCCCTGCGGGCGCGATCGAGAATGCTGCCGCATTTTCGTACCCCGGATCAATGCCGTGCGGAATCCTGGCGGGCGCGTTAGGGTCGAGCGGGCGACCGCGCGCCCCGGGGCGGGCGCGATAGGGTCGCCCCTACGGCACCAGCGGCAACAAAGCTCCCGGCGACGAAAAGCGGTCGGGGATCCCGGTGCCCTCCCGCACGAGTCTTCCGACCATCAGGATGCCTGGGGGATCCGCCCGCAGGACCGGCTGATTGCGGTGCAGCAGCGACGAGTGGAAGAGGGCGAACTGCCCAGGATCAAAGTTCATCTGGCGCTCCCTGCTCTCGACGGCGCCCGGAAATTCGCCAACGTGGCGACTCAGCCCGGTCCTGTCGAACCCCTCGATCGGCAAATGCGACCCACGGATGTACGCGAATCCCATGCCGGTGACCGCGAGCAGGACGGTGAAATGATTGTCGGTATTGTAGATGTCGAGCGGCGCATCCGCGTCTTCGAAGAGCCGAGAGTGCTGCCAAGAGGCTTCCCTCGAATCCACGTCCTTGACGATGAAATTGGATCGCCAGAGCAACAGGCCCCTACCGAAGCAGGTCGTGGTCGCCGACCGCAAATTGGCGTCCGAGAAAATCTCCCGGACGACCGTGAAATCCCGATG